>UQXE01000010.1 GCA_900544965.1 uncultured Eubacteriales bacterium
GGAGTTCTTAGAACCTTTTTTGCAAAAAAGGTTCTAAGCCGCCGGAGGCAATTCTTAAATCCGTAATTTTGGGCGGCATGTACGGCCAAAATTACACCTTGCGCATGCGTAAGCGATGAGCTTAACGCGTGCGGAAAAGCTCAAAAAACGGAGTAATCCGTTTTTTGAACCGCCTATGGCGGTAATAGGTTCTAAGCCGCCGGAGGTAATTCTTAAATCCGTAATTTTGGCGGCGTGTACGGCCAAAATATTAGAGCCGGATTTAAAATCAAGGACTGCGGTCCTCGAGAATCGGCGGTTTTTTTGACAGTCCGCTCAATACGGTAATTACATAACAGCTAACGTCCAAAGCTTTTCCCAGCGGCCAGCCGCTGCGATTCCGTGACTTTACAATACATGCGGCAGAGCAGGCCTTACTTTACTTTTATTTAACATATCATCCCTTTTGTACTTTACAAACGCAGGATAGAATCAATTCGTAAAGTATCGAAAGGAGAATGAAAACATGAAAAAAACATTGGCATTGATTCTGGCAATTATGATGATTGCCTTTGCCGCAGTAGGCTGTACGGAAAGTGGAGGCGGATACGGGGATGAGGATAATACCGGCAGTCCCACCTCAGGCGCCACACCTAATTCAAAACCTTCCTCCAGCCCTTCGGCTAACCCTGCCGGCAGCACCGGCTTTGACAGAGAAAGGGATATTACAGTAATTTCCAGGGAAGAAGGCTCTGGAACCAGGGGCGCGTTCATAGAGCTTACCGGAGTTGAACAGAAGGACGAAAACGGCGAAAAGGTGGACAAAACTACGCTGGACGCGCAGATAACCAACAGTACCTCCGTAATGATGACCGCCGTAGCCGGCAATGAGTATGCAATCGGTTATATTTCCCTTGGCTCCCTCAATGAAACGGTTAAGGCTATAGCCATCGACGGAGTGGAAGCAAACGTTAAAAACATAAAGAATGGAACCTATTCCTTGGTACGCCCGTTCAATATTGCTACTAAAGCGGATATCAGCGAAGCGGCGTCAGATTTCATCAAGTTCATATTGAGCGCAGAAGGCCAGAAGGTCGTTGAGGATAGCGGCTATATCACGCTAGACGGCGCTAAAGCTTACGATGGAAACAAGCCTTCCGGCAAGATTGTAGTAGCCGGCTCATCGTCGGTAACTCCGGTAATGGAAAAGCTTAAGGAAGCGTATCTGCAGATAAACCCTGACGTGAAGATCGATATTCATCAGAGCGATTCGACTACGGGAATGACGTCGGCCATAAATGGAATATGCGATATAGGAATGGCGTCGAGGGATCTAAAGGAAAGCGAACTGTCAAGCGGGCTTACCGCCACCGTTATAGCTCAGGATGGCATTGCAGTCATCGTCAACAATGACAATCCCATAACCGGTATGACCGTAGAGCAGATAAGGGATATATATATCGGAACGGTTACGAGCTGGAAGGGCTTTGCGGAATAAGGGGCTTCTTTCGGCGGATGAGGGCAGGTTAAGCCTGCCCCTTTACCCTTAGGAGGGACTATGGCGAAAATAAGAGAAATGCTTATGCGCGGGGTATTCTTTCTCGCTGCGCTTGCCTCAATACTGGCTGTTATTCTGATATGCGTGTTTCTGTTTGCCAACGGAATACCGGCAATAGGAGAAATAGGCGTGTTTAAATTCCTTCTTGGTACCCAATGGCGTCCGAGCAACGATATCTACGGCATATTGCCCATGATACTGGGAAGCCTTTATGTGACAGCGGGAGCGGTCATAATCGGAGTACCGATAGGGGTACTAACGGCTGTATTTATGGCAAGGTTCTGTAAAAAACGGTTGTATAAGGCGCTGAAGCCGGCAATAGGCCTTCTCGCCGGAATCCCTTCAATCGTTTACGGCTTTTTTGGACTGGTGGTCCTCGTTCCGTTTATCAGAAATACCTTTGGGGGCGATGGCAGCAGTATTCTTACAGCCTCGGTGCTCTTAGGGATTATGATACTCCCTACCATAATAAGCGTCGCCGAGGCTTCGCTTAGGGCGGTTCCGGAGCAGTATTACGAGGGTGCGCTGGCGCTGGGCGCCACGCACGAGCGAAGCGTGTTCTTTACCGTGCTTCCGGCTGCGAAATCGGGTATATTTGCGGGCGTGGTGCTTGGCATCGGGCGCGCGATAGGAGAGGCCATGGCCGTTATGATGGTAGTAGGCAATCAGCCGAGACTGCCTGGCGGTATTCTGGAGGGTATAAGGACGCTCACGTCCAATATAGTCATGGAAATGGGCTATGCGACAGACCTGCACCGTGAGGCGCTTATAGCAACCGCCGTAGTATTATTTGTATTTATCCTTATCATCAATATTTCGTGTTCCGTGCTTAAAAGGAGGACAAACAAATGAGGGCGGTTTCCAAAGGCATGCCCGGCGGGCGCAGACAAGGGACGCTATCGGCGTTTTTGAGATTTATTGTACGCATTGCAGCGGTAATAACGGTTTCGGTGTTCGTATTCCTGGTAGGGTACATCCTGGTAAAGGGCGTTCCGCATATTACGCTGGATTTATTTGCGTTTAAATACACGTCTGAAAACGTATCGCTGTTCCCTGCCCTTGTAAACACGATTACGATGACGCTTGTATCGCTGCTGATCGCGGTGCCGCTTGGCATATTCGCGGCAATCTATCTTGTTGAGTACGCAAAGCGCGGCAATAAATTCGTGGGTATCATAAGGACAACCGCGGAAACGTTGGCGGGAATCCCCTCGATAGTATATGGACTGTTCGGAATGCTGTTCTTTGTAACGGCGCTTGAATGGAGCTATTCAATGCTTGCCGGAGCGTTTACGCTGTCAATAATGATACTTCCGCTGATCATCAGGACCACCGAGGAAGCGCTTATCTCGGTGCCGGATTCTTACAGAGAGGGCAGCTTCGGCCTTGGAGCGGGCAGGCTGCGCACAGTGTTTAGAATCGTGCTGCCCTCGGCGGTGCCGGGCATATTATCTGGAGTTATACTGTCCATAGGCAGAATTGTCGGGGAGACGGCGGCTCTGATATATACGGCCGGAACCGTGGCTGATATACCGCCGGACCTCCTATCGTCGGGAAGAACACTGGCGGTGCATATGTACGCGCTTTCCAACGAGGGGCTGTATATAGACCAGGCATATGCTACGGCCGTAGTATTGATCGTGATTGTATTTGGAATAAACGCGATGTCCGCGTTCATAGCAAAGAGGATAGCGAGGCAAGGATGAATGGAAAAATTTATACTTAACAACGTAGAATTAAAATATGGCGACTTCACGGCGTTGAAGGACGTCAACTTGAAAATCCCGGAAAAGGAGATCACCGCTTTCATCGGGCCGTCGGGCTGCGGAAAGTCGACCCTGTTAAAGACGCTGAACCGAATGAATGATCTGATTGAAAACTGTAAGATAACCGGAGAAATTTTGCTTGACGGGGAAGATATATATGGGAACATGGACGTAAACCTGCTGAGAAAGCGGGTAGGAATGGTTTTTCAAAAGCCTAACCCATTTCCAATGAGCGTGTACGACAACATAGCTTTCGGTCCTAAAACCCATGGAATCAGGTCAAAGGTTAAGCTTGATGAAATCGTTGAAAAATCGCTCCGCGACGCTGCGATATGGGACGAGGTAAAGGATCGGTTAAAAAAAAGCGCCCTTGGCCTTTCGGGCGGTCAGCAGCAGCGGTTGTGTATCGCAAGGGCGCTTGCGGTGGGGCCGGAGGTACTGCTTATGGACGAACCGACCAGCGCGCTGGATCCTATATCCACCTCAAAGATTGAAGAGCTTGCCACAGAATTGAAGCGGGACTATACTATAATTATAGTTACGCACAATATGCAGCAGGCGGTTCGCATATCGGATAGAACCGCGTTTTTCCTCATAGGCGAGGTTGTTGAGTACAACAGCACGGAAAAGCTGTTCTCAATGCCGGAGGATAAACGGACCGAGGATTATATAACCGGGAGGTTTGGATAAGATGCGCAGCAAATTCGACGAACAGCTGGAACTTTTGAATGTGGAGCTAATAAAGATGGGTTCGCTATGCGAGGACGCCATATCATCAGCTGTAAGGGCGCTTTTAGAGAATGACCGAAAGCTGGCTCAGGACGTGTTTTCGATAGACGGCGAGATTGACCAGATGGAACGGGATATAGAGTCGCTGTGTATGAAGCTGTTGTTGCAGCAGCAGCCCGTAGCAAGCGACCTGAGGCTTATATCCTCTGCGATAAAGATGATATCGGACATGGAACGCATAGGGGACCAGGCGTCGGACATCGCTGAAATAAGCGAGTTTATCAGCGTAAATGAGGATGACAAGAGACTTATTGGTGATATGTCAAACGCGGCTATAAGGATGGTTACGCGGAGCATAGATTCATTCGTTAGACGCGATATAGAGCTGGCCTATGATGTCATAGAAGCGGACGACGCCGTCGACGGACTATTTGATAGGGTAAAAAACGTTTTAATAACAACAATATCAAACTTTCCGGATCGCGGCGGATATTGCCTTGACCTGCTTATGATCGCAAAATATCTTGAGCGTATAGGGGATCATGCCACCAATATAGCGGAGTGGGTCGAGTTTTCCATAACGGGACTTTATAAAGGAGAACCATTATGATTTATATAGTAGAAGATGATGAAAATATCAGGGAACTTGTGGTATACACCTTGAAGAGCACGGGCTTTGAGGCCGAAGGCTTTGAAAGGGGCGAACCGTTCTGGGGCGCGCTGAAAACGCGGATGCCCTCGCTTGTTCTGCTAGACATAATGCTTCCAGAGGAGGACGGGCTGACAATTTTAAAGAGGCTCAGGACCGATCCGCGCACAAAGCGGCTTCCCGTAATGATGCTTACCGCAAAGGGGACGGAGTATGACAAGGTCCTCGGCCTTGACGGGGGAGCGGACGATTATATAGCCAAGCCGTTCGGAATGATGGAATTGGTGGCGAGAATAAGGGCGCTCCTTCGAAGGACGGCCGATGAAGGAGAGGCGGGCCAGCTTAAGTACGAAGGTCTTTGCGTTGATAAATTAAAGCATACGGTTACGGCCGATGGCAATGATGTGGCGCTGACATTTAAAGAGTTTGAGCTTTTGTGCACGCTGCTTGAGGCGGACGGGAATGTGATGACCAGAGACACCCTCCTTACGAAGATCTGGGGCTATGACTTTGACGGGGAAACCAGAACGGTGGATGTACATGTGCGGACGCTCAGGCAAAAGCTGGGGCATTACGGGGAGATAATAGAAACGGTAAGGGGACTGGGCTACAGGATCAAGGAAAGATGATGAGAAATAAGATTTTAAAGAGCATATGTTTGATATCGGCGCTTTCTCTGGTGCTGGTATCGGCTGTTGCCTTTTGCGTAATGTACGGAGACTTTTACGAAAACATGAAGCAGGAAGTAAAGCGGGAGGCTTCTAATCTTATCAGGGCGGCTGAGCACCTTGGAGAGGAATACTTAAGCTCGGTCAACCTAGGAAGCGGCGACAGGGTTACGCTGGTTTCGGGGGATGGCACGGTGCTGTTTGACAGCCGCGCGGATGAGAGCTCGATGGGGAACCACCTGCAAAGGCCAGAGGTGCAGAAGGCTTTGACGGATGGCTTTGGCGAGGACACCCGACTCTCGGAAACCATAGATGAACAGACCTATTATTATGCGGTGCTGCTTAAAAACGGCAATATATTGCGCGTATCAAGGATAACGGACAGCGTTGTGGCCTCCGCGCTTAACCTTCTCCCATGGCTTATTGCCGCGGCAGGGGTAATATTGGGGGTGTCTGTGCTTGCCGCCCGCGGCGTAACAGGGCGGATAATAAAGCCGATCAATGAAATAAACCTTGACTCGCCCGAAAGCTGCGTGATATATGATGAGCTGGCGCCCCTGCTGACAAGAATAAGCAACCAGAATAGGGTTATTGTGGACCATATGAATGCTCTTACGGAGAAGGAAAGGGAGTTTTCCACGCTTACCGAAAATATGCGTGAAGGATTCATTCTGGTTAACAGCCATTCGGAAGTAGTGGCCCATAATGAAAGCGCCGCCAGAACGTTGGGTTTTCATATGAACGAAAGAAGTTCAAGAAATGTAATAGCGTTCAATCGGAGCGCGGATTTTCAAAGCCTGGTGCAAACCGCAATCGACGGACATCCGGCTGAACGCGTGATTGAGATCAACCACAGGTATTACCAGTTCATGGCCAACCCGATAAGGTCGGGCGAGGAGACAAAGGGCGCGGTAGTTCTCATCATCGATATAACGGAAAGGGAGGAAAGGGAACGGCTCAGGCGCGAATTCACGGCAAATGTGTCGCATGAACTGAAGACGCCGCTTACCTCAATATCGGGTTATGCTGAGATCATTAAAAACGGGCTTGTCAGGGCTGAAGACGTACCCAGATTCGCGAAAAACATATTCGATGAGGCAGGGCGTCTGATTACGCTTATAAACGATATAATCGAGCTGTCCCAGCTTGATGAAAACGCCGAAGGGATGCAAAAAGAGTCCGTTAACCTCTATGATGTTGCAAAGGACATAGTTAATAGGCTGCGCCCAGGCGCAGATAAAGCGGGAGTGACATTGTCAATAGAAGGCAGATCCTGCGAGGTAACGGGCGTAAGGCGGCTGCTGGACGAGATGATATATAATCTTGTTGATAACGCTATAAAATATAACAAAACTGGCGGAAGCGTAAAGATTGCGATAAAAAGGCTGAGCGGCAAAACGGTCCTTTCAGTATCGGATACGGGTATCGGAATAAGAAAAGAGGAACAAGAGCGCGTCTTCGAGCGCTTTTACCGCGTGGACAGGAGCCGTTCAAGGGATGCGGGCGGAACAGGCCTGGGGCTATCCATAGTCAAGCACGGGGCAATGCTCCATGGGGCGGGAATAAGGCTTGAAAGCGAGCTAAACAAAGGAACGGACGTGACAATAACCTTTAAGCAATAACCTGACATGATTGCCTATTAGCGGCTAACAGGGATCCCTGCCAGCCGTTAATTTAACGATAAAGGACATAGAAACCGCAATTAAGCGTCAATAACAGAGTGTTATACAGATTGATAAAATTACAAAACATAAATAATTTAAGAATATACGGCGGTTGAAGCAGGAAAATCCGCAAAGCGTATAAACGTTTAATATGATATATTAAAACAGGCCGTAAGAAGCTTGTGGAAAACTGCTTATAAAATTTGGCAACTATAAAACAATCATTTTTGAATAGAAAAATCAAGACATAAGATAAATTTTAATAGCAAATACGCCTTTAAAAGGTTATTGCTTAGAAGAAACATCTGGCAATTTAAAAACAAGTCATGTATTTTTTTGCCGATGGTTTAAATATAAATAACAAAGCCGATATAGCGCAAAGTCCAGATAAATATATAATTTAGTGGTATGCTCAGTTTAATGGTATAATAAAATCAGACTGTCAAAAGACCCTGGGATTGTCAAGAGCCGCAGCCCTTGACTTTAAATCCGGCTCTGACGGCATGCGCGTCAGAGCCGGATGAAACCCGTAATCTCAAAAAAGCGGCTGCGCCACTTTTTTGACACGTCGATTGCTAGTTCTTATGGGGGGTGGCTATGTGCCTGATTCCAATATAACCAAAAAGGCGCTTTCGGCAGCAATGAAAAGGTTGATGAATGATAAATCCTTTTCAAAAATAAGCGTTGGCGATATTTGTGATGTATGCGGAATGAACCGTAAGAGCTTTTATTACCATTTCAAGGATAAATACAGCTTGGTAAACTGGATTTATTATACCGAGTTTGTTGATACGATATATGACAGGTCATATGAGGATGGGTGGACCCTTATGGAGGATATATGCCGCTATTTCTATGAAAACAGACGTTTTTATACGAACGCGCTTCAGGTAACCGGCCAAAACTCATTCAGAGACTACTTCACAGAAGTGCTGCATCCGATTATTCATATATATCTGAAAGAAATATTCTCTAGTAGTGCCGATTTAAACTTTTTTGAAACATTTTTTACCGATGCCATGCTTGCCGCTCTGGAAAGATGGCTTACGGACAATCCCTGCTTAGAGCCAGATAAGTTTGTAGCGTTGCTAAGGGATTCAATAACATGCGTTGCGTTGAAAATAGTAAAGGATATAGAGGGAGAATAGGGTGCAGATCTATGGCTTGGCGTTAAAATACATTATATCTATATATTTTAAATGACAATCAATATAATTTTAATAAATAATTAAAAATTTACTATAATTTTAATTTAATGGAATATATATGTTGACAGATCATGAATGGCGTGCTAGTATCAGTTTTAGAGACGACGGGCATCGTTTATCCTATTTAATTATAAAATAAATAGGTTATTTGTTAATATATAGTGTAACAGTGCCAGGTCTTATATAGGTTAGGCATATATGGATATCATATATTAACACAAAACGTTAACGTGTGATATCTATAAGGCGTGATTGGAATCACACTGCAAACATAAAGAGGAGATGGGATGTTTTGAAAGGTAAAACAAAGAGCTTCATAGTTTCTTTGCTGACCATTGTTTTTATGGCAGCATTAATCGCCAGCGGAACCCTGGCATGGCTTTCAGACAGGGAGAGGATTGACTCTGAGTTTCAATCGGGTATTTTGAATATAGATATTGAAAGTAAAACGGCGCTGAGTTTCAGCAACCTGCGTCCGCTTACGCTTGCGCAACATGACGGCGAGCTTGTAAGGGCTCAGGATGGCGCGGTAGAGAATAGGAATCGGGAGGGGTATGATCCCATACCATCCTATTTTCAACCTGTTACGGTTATAAACAGTGGAACGCTTCCGGCACGAATTCAAATCTCATTGGCAGACGCCGAAATTCCGGATGGTTGCCAGGTGGAAAACATCGTTGCGAACGGACAGGGCGGAGTTACGCGCGATGGAATGACTGCATGCGGCAATGAGCTTAAAGAAGCACTTAAAATATATATATATGAAGATATAGCTGGAGAGTGGGTACGGATTGAGGGCGTAAACCTTAACGAGGCAACCCTTGAGAACGGGGAAGTTCCTGTGTACTCGCCTGAAACGGTGCTTGGCGCCAACAAAAGCGTTGATTATGTAATTGGAGCACATCTGCCGGAAACCGTTGGGAACGAATTTCAGGCCAAGCATTACCACGGATACCTGTATATCGGCGCCGGACAGACGGATGAAGGCGCGGATATAGGCGGCCCGGGAGGGAGTACGACTCCGGCGCCGGCAACACCCACGCCGGTCGAGCCTACGCCAACGCCAGGAGGTCCGGCGGAGCCTGACCAGCCAGGAGAATGTCCTATAGGAGCCCAATCGCATATTATTTATACCCCCGAAGACCTGAATAACGTGCGCAACCATAGGGGATGCAACTTCGTAATAGCAAACGATCTTGACCTTTCGGAGGACGCGAATACTCAGTCCTGGATCCCTATAGGGGAGGCGTCAAGGACGACGGATTATTTGACTGGCAGCATAAGCGTCAATGCTTCCAATCCGTTTGGCGGCACGCTTGACGGCGGCGGCCATACGATCTATGGGCTAAGGATTAATTCATCGGTTCAGGATGGGACCGGCCTGTTCGGTTCGTCAGCAGGAACAGTGAAAAACCTATCTATATCGGACGCCAACGTGTCGGGAATAAGCACGGCAGGTATTTTAGTTGGCTATAACGGAGGCACGGTTGAAAATTGCACTACAAGCGGAACCCTGTATTCTAACCGTATATTCGGCGGCGGCCTTGTAGGGTATAACGGCGTGGGAGCGTCTATAAGGCGTTGCTCGTCTTCGGCATACGTTGGCGGCTCTACGATTCAGTCAGGCTACAATCCGGAAACCAACATCCAAGGCGGCCTTGTAGGCTTTAATGAGGGCGACATTGAAGCGTGCCATACTACCGGGGACGTTAACATGAACGTTACGCAAAGAACGCTGTCGGATGCCGACTATATGACGAGCATATCCGGAGGGCTGCATTTTGATACCATCGGCGGCCTTGTTGGAGAAAACGGCGGACTTGTAACTAATTGCTACAGCACAGGCTCGGTAAGGGGGTACAACAAGGTTGGCGGACTGATAGGCTATAACTGGGGTACGCTTAACCATTGCTACACCATAAGCCGGGTTTATTCCTACAAGACATATTCACACCCGTCGGTCGGTCAGATTGAGGGCAGCTCGCTTGATGTAAACAGCGTGTTCTTTATCAAGGGCCGCTACTATTCATGCAGCAACGGTACGGGCGGCTTCAGCACGCCTTACACGGGATGGGACAACGATACATATCGGGGAAGGGGAAAGACGGAAACCGAGTTAAAAGCCTCAAGCCTCTATTCCGGATGGGACGAAAGCATATGGCAAATTGCGGACGGAAGCTTTCCCACGCTGAAATAGGCAAAAGCCCTTATCTTAGATGTCTAGTTACAGACTACGGTTGATATCGCATTCTGTGACGAGTACATAAATTATAAACTGGAGGAACGAACATGAAGAAAAGAGTATTGATATCCGTTTTATCGGTGCTTGTCGTTGCTACCCTTCTTATAGGCGCGACGTTTGCATGGTTCACGGATGTCGAAAAAACCGATGCCGGCTTTAGGGCCGGAGTGCTCAACATAGAGCTGGAAGGTTACGAACCGTTAGAGTTCACAAATCTGCGCCCCCTGACGCTTACGCAGTTTGACGATGAGCTCATAGCCGGTTACGCAAACAGGAATACCGAGGGCTTTGACCCGATTCCGGTATATTTCCAGCCTGTGACCATTGAGAACAAGGGTACGCTTCCGGCCAGGCTCCAGCTTACGGTGCGGGAAACTGAGCCAAGCGACCAGGTAAAGAACATGGTCGATAACGGGGACGGCGGCATCATGTGGGATAACAGCATGGTCGACTGTGAAAACGGTCTCAAGCCCGTACTCAAGATCTACGTCTACGAGCTTGTAGGCGAAGAATGGGTGCGCGTTGAGGGCGTAAACCTGAATACGGCGTCGCTTGAAGAGGGCGAAACGGACATATTTAACCCCGCCTCCACTCTGGCCGCTAAGGAGAACGTGACATATGTTATAGGCGGTCACCTGCCCGAGAGCGTTGGAAACGACTATCAGGCGGAGCATTTCCACAGCTATCTCTACGTAGGAGCGGGCCAGACCGACCCTGACGCCGAAATCGGCGGTCCTGGAGAAGTCGTCGAGCCGACGCCTACGCCGGATATCCCAACACCTTCCCCGACGGCTGAGCCCTATCCCGTTGAAAATGTTGAAATAACGGTAAACTTTGACGACCAGGCCTCGGATGTGGATCCGGATCCAACTTCAATATACGTCACCTTTACCGATGATGTATTTGATGTAGTAGCTGGCGCCGACGTAACGGCGCCCACAGGCTATTTCTTCTCCCCAGCGGATCAGACCGAACGGTCGGTTTATGATATTGAAACGGGATCAGCATCGGAAGTAACCTTCACAGTTGAAAAGGAAGCGGTCGTCACCCCTACGCCGCAGCCGGACGGTTCAGAGGAGAATCCCTACCATATCTATGACGAAGCCACACTGAGGGCGGTTGAAAATGAAATGGACGCTCACTACATCGTGGTTGAGGACTTCAGCCTGACCCGCGGATGGAATCCCCTTGGACTGGGCGACAGCGCGGACGTGGCGTTCACGGGAAGCATTGACGGCCAGGGACATACGATTTCAGGGCTTCACAGCGTACTTGGCGACTATAGCAATGTCGGACTGTTCGCCATCAACAACGGCACAATCGAAAACCTGAACCTTTCAATCAATGAGATTGAAGGCTGGTCAGAAGTAGGCGCCGTTGCCGGAACGAACGATCAAAACGGCATTATATCGGATGTCCATGTTACAGGCAAATATGTAGGCGCTCTCTCAGACGGCAGCAACGGCGGCTTTGCGGGCGGAATTGCTGGTAGAAACAGGGGTACGATACAGTACTCAAGCTCCAGGATAGGCGTTGGCAGCTACTCGGGGAATGCATATGGAGTTGTTGCTTATAATTATGCCGGCGGAATAGCGGGCGGTAACTGGGGCGTTATTAAAGAAAGCTATGCCACAGGCGGCATAAATTCAGGCTATTACAGCGCGATAAACAGCGGTCAGCTCAGCACCTATTATGCCGGCGGATTGGTAGGCGGCAATCTAGGTACCATTGAAGACTGCTATGTAAACCTTGAGGCACTGGTGGTAGGATACCAGCGCGTAGGGGGCTTCCTGGGATGGAATGGATCCTCCGGTATTGTAAGGCGCTGCTATGTGGTTCATAACGATAAAGCATGGGGATCCGTTCAGGCGACGATAAGTATCGGTTATAACATAGGTTCCGTATCAAATTCCTATGCCGAGTCCACAACAAGCGGATCGGTAAACGGGTTTACAAGAATAACGCGTGCTAACCTTACAAATGGCAATACGCTTTCCGGCTTCAGCACCAGCGTATGGAACTTTGCCGCAGGCAGGTACCCCGATCTGGTCAATAATCCACGCTGAAAGTGGATTTAAAATTCGATAATAAAGGAGAAAAATACTATGTCATCTAAGAAAAGAATCACACTGTCCATAGTTTCCATCGCTGCCCTTCTTGCGCTGCTGGTAGGTGTTACAATGGCCTGGTTTACGGATGTCGAGAGAGTGGACGCCAATTTTGAAGCGGGCGTTTTGGACATAACCGTTGGCTCCAATGAAACCCTGGATTTTGAAAATCTCCGCCCAATGGCGAGCGAAGAAGCATTTTTGGCGGAAATAAATTCCGGCATTGATTATGAGGAAGCTGGATTTGAAATGCCCACGGTATACGTACAGGACTTCGCGATTACAAACGCGGGCACAATGCCTGTCAAGCTTCAGCTCACGATCAATGACGGCGTTATCCCCGAAGGCGATATGATACCCAACATCGTGGATAACGGCTTTGGCGGCGTTATGGTTGGCGATCCCGAGGAAATAGCATGCGACAACCTCCTCAAGGACGCTATTCATCTCGTTCTGCTTGAGAAGAGTGCCGAAGGCGTATATACAAAGGTTGCTTCATTTGAAAGCGTAAGCGATCTTGACGCCTATCTCCTTGTAGATGAAAACGGTGAGGCTCTTATCCTTAATGCAGGCGTGACAAGCAATACATACGCTATCGGCGCGTATCTGGATGTAGAAGCTGGAAACGAATATCAGGGCAAGCACTATCATGCCGAGTTCGTTGTAGGCGCAAGCCAGACCGATGAAGGCGCGACATTTGGAGAATAATCCAAACCGATACAATGCTATTTAGCATACATTAATGATGCATGCGCGGCTGCAATCTTGCAGCCGCGCATGCGGAACAAATAAGGGAGTGTACCTCGTATGAAAAGGATTATAGCCAGCGTAGCCATTATCGCTGCGTTATCACTGTCCATAGTAGGCCTTACTATCGCCTGGCAGCATGAAACGGAAAACCGGCAGCTTTCCGCTGTATCCGCATCATTGAACGTTGAGCTTGCAAATGACGGATCACTGCTGGATCTTACACAACTCAAGCCAGGCGAGACTTCCGAGCCGGTATCGCTTCCGTTTACGGTTACCAACAGCTCCAGCATGCCGGTGGCGGCCAGCTTCCTATTGGGGCCGGAATCTGAGGAGGCGGATGAGCTGCTTGCATATCTTGATTACGAGTTCCGCGCGGCAGGCACGGGAGAGACGTTGACAGAGATAGTTCTCAACGCTGGGCAGGAACTGCGGTGCAGTCTTTATGTAAAGGGAATCCGCGAAGGTTTTGAGCCGGGCGCTTTTGAAACCTATGATTACGCGGACGCGGACTTTTCAATATCCGTCGCCGCGCGTCAGACAGAGGAAGGGTAAATAAACTGGAGATTACGCTATGGGAAAGGCGCTGAAAATAACAAAAAAAATATTTAGCGCGCTGCTATGGGCGCTGCTCATATTTATTATAGTTTCCATGGCGTTTCTTCTAATCGCTTCAAGAGGCGGACAGGTTCCGTTCTTAAACGGCGTAAGGTTGTTCAACGTGATGAGCGGCAGTATGGAGGATACGCTGCCTGTCGGCAGCGTAATAATCGTGTCGGAGCGGGAAACCGAGGAATTGGCTGAGGGAGATATAATAACTTTTATATCGAACGATCCATTATTCTATGGTGAAATAGTAACTCACAGAATCGTCGAGATTGCCGATTTCCAGGGTTCAGTTATGTTTATCACAAAGGGCGACGCAAATGAGGACCGCGACCAGGCCGCTGCCATACCAGCAAACGTTATAGGCAAGGTAGTGTTTAATATACCATTGCTTGGTTATGTTTTGAATTTTATCAGAACTAAGCTTGGATATTTCCTGATTTGTCTGCTGCCGTGCATGGTCATTTTAGTTATTGAGGTAATTAACCTGGTGCGCAACATACTGAGACATTCAGACGCAAAAAAGGCAGAGGGATTATTGGAAAAAAATAAGGCATCCGAAATCGATAAAGAAGAAAAAGCAGACCAAGATGAACGGGACAGCAATTCTGCCGATAAACGGGTTGACTGTGGCTATTTACAAAGCGGCCCGCCGGATGATAATATAAGTAGGGATAATAATAGACCTAAAAAATGAGGTGAGAAGGATGATGGGTAAAAAGGGAAGGTTAGGCTTAATGTTAATTGTTCTTGCGGTTATACTGACGGCCATGTTATCCATCTTTATGGGAAGCACTGGGGCGTATTTGCAGGACTTTTCAAAATTTGATTTTACTATACGCTATTCTATTCCTGCTGAATCCGCTCAGGGAACGGACGACGGCGCTCCCGAATAATAGACGCATTTTGGCCATAAGCAGCAATCCAAAGTGATGTATTTCAATTTTACACAACATGAATACAAATTACAACATAGTAAAACATTAAAAATACGATTCTCGACATTAAAACTGTTGGGAATTTTTTATTATAGATAATTTATCAGCGGGATATGTCAATGGATTGGCATTAAGATATAAACTCAATTAAGTGTAAAAAGTCATTTTCCATTATAAGCGACACTATACATAATGCAGGCAAAAAAATGCTGAGGTGCGCCAATGCTTTCAACTTTTTCAACTGCTATGTCATTGCTGCTGCTTGCTACGGGCGGCTATTTTACACTTGCAAGCGGTTTTTTTCAATTTACACATATAGGAAGCATAATCAAAAACACTCTTGGAGGATTGTTCTCAGGCAAAAGAGAACATAAAAAGGGAACGCTTACACCATATCAGGCGCTTGCTACAGCGCTCGGAGGCTCAATAGGCACGGCTAATATAGCCGGCGTGGGCGGGGCGATAATGATCGGGGGGCCTGGAGCAATCTTTTGGATGTGGGTCAGCGGCTTTTTAGGCATGATGACAAAGTTTGCTGAAATAGTATTGGCAATGCGCTATAGGTCTAAAAATGATCGCGGAGAGTGGAGTGGCGGCGCAATGCAATACATGGTAAAGGGCATGGGAGCCCAGTATAAGCCTCTCGCGTCGGCATTCGCGCTGTTTTGCGTATTAGCGGCGTTTTGCGGGGGAGGTATGGTGCAATCAAATACGATTGCGGAATCGGTGTTGACAGCCTGTGAGACGATACCTGGTCTTTATTATAATGACAATACAGTAAGGATTATAATAGGGGCGGTTTTGGCCGTCCTCTGTGCGGTGGTTATATTTGGAGGATTAAATAGAATCGGCATGGCGGCAAGCATGCTTGTGCCATTTGCCGGCGCAATGTATGTAATCGCCGCCGTATGGGTCATTGCCGCGAATGTGGAGGGGTTGGGGGAGGCGTTTAAATCCATCTTTGAGGGCGCGTTTGGAGGATTCAGGCCAGCCGCGGGAGGTGTTGCCGGCTTTGCACTTGCCAGAACAATGAGAGTAGGCGTAGCGCGCGGCGTTTTCTCAAATGAAGCGGGCGTGGGATCGGCTCCAATGGCTCATGCGTCATCCAATTCAAACGATCCGGTAAAGCAAGGGATGTTCGGAATAATCGAGGTGTTTACAGATACAATATTGATCTGTACCCTTACAGCCCTGGCAATGCTGTGTTCAGGCGTGGAGATAGCATATGGAAGCGTGTCGGTGTCAGGTATGGAACTTGCGCGGCACACCTTCGCTACCATCATGCCGGACTCTATGGCGGGCCTATTTCTTTCAGTATCCATATTTCTGTTTGCGTTTACCTCTATAATTGGATGGTCGTTGTATGGAAGCAGATGCGCTGAATTTCTATTTGGAAGCCGGGGCTTGCTCCCCTACAGGCTTATATTAGCCGCTTGTGTGGGCGCTGGAACTCTTATCCCTATTGATATGGTATGGGAACTCGGAGAATTGTTCAACCTATTGATGGCGGCCTGCAATATTATTGCCCTGTTAGCGCTATCCAAATTGGTGGTTAGATCCACAAAATTCTATGGCCAAATTGGAAGGCGGTGGACTTTTGGCTGGAATAAATAGTATAATGTAGCGTATGGTGAATATTAACGAATTTTACTTTGACGAGGATAATATTGGATGAAGATCAACGGAAATACACATGGGATTAAGCAAACCTTATTGGAACGTATGGAGGGCATGTATGATATGCGGTGCGTTCAGAATGAATTTGCCTCTGACGAGCTAATACATGCCATGTCCGAGTACACCGGCCTTATAGAGCGTGAGATCTCCGTATATATTGCCAGGGATGGACGCATAGCAGACGTTTCGGTTGGAGACGCTCATAAGGTTACGATGCCGTCAATGAGACTTGTAAGAAACGAGGACCGCTTATGCGGCGTTAGATGTATTCATACCCATCCAAACGGAGATGGACGGCTTTCCGGAGTTGATCTTGGCACGCTAAGAAGCATGAAATTGGACTGCATGGCCGCTATCGGCGTTCGAAACGGTCTAGCCGCTACAATGTACGCGGCATACGTTGGCGCAATGACAGAGGGTGAACGCAAGGTGCTGATATATGGTCCGCTTAGGCCGTATAACCTACCTCACAGGCGGCTTTTGGATGAGATAGCCATTGCGGACGAGCTGTTGAAGAGCTCTACAAAGGATGTTATGCAATCCAGGCCTGAGCGGGCCATTCTTGTGGGAATAGACAACGGGGAGCCCTATGATACGCTGGAGGAACTAAAAGAGCTTGCATTAACGGCCGGAGCCGATGTTGTGGGGCGTGACGTGCAGCGCAGGCGGACAATAGATAACGCAACATATATAGGAAGCGGCAAAACCGAGGAGCTTTCGCTGATGTCCAGTGAACTTGAGGCCGACCTGTTCATATTTGACGATGAGTTAAATGCAATACAGCTTAGAAACCTTGAAGATGCGCTTGGCGCCAGGGTGATAGACCGTACGTCGCTGATACTGGATATCTTTGCCGCAAGAGCTACTACACGCGAAGGTAAGCTTCAGGTGGAGCTTGCGCAGCTGAAATACCGGCTGCCCCGTCTGACCGGCAAGGGCGCTTCGCTGTCCAGGCTGGGAGGTGGGATAGGTACAAGGGGCCCAGGAGAGAAAAAGCTTGAGATCGATCGAAGAAGAATAAGGCGAAGGATATTCGAGCTTGAGGAAGAATTGGTTGAGATTAAAAAGCAGCGTGCTCTGAGAAGGGAAAAGAGGGAAAGAAACGCTACTCCGTTGGTGGCGCTGGTAGGTTACACCAATGCGGGCAAGAGCACATTGTTAAACGCTATGTCAGATGCCGGAGTTATTGCCGAGGACAAGCTGTTTGCCACGTTGGATCCGGTGGTACGGCAGATAGAATTGAGCGATGGCACCAATATCCTGATTTCAGATACCGTTGGGTTTATTAACAAGCTTCCTCATGATCTTGTCAGCGCGTTTCGGGCCACACTAGAGGAGGTGTCTGGAGCGGATTTAATAATACACGTGATCGATAGTTCATCTTCATATATGGATACTCAGATCAGCGTCGTTGAGGATGTATTATGTACGCTCGGCGCCGCGGACAAGCCGCGCATAAACGCATATAATAAGATAGATATTGCAAGCGGTCGCCCTTCGGGCGGCGTGTGCATCAGCGCCCTGAATGGCGACGGGCTAGCGGAGCTTATGCACCAGATAGAAGGAATAATCAACAACAGCAGGGTCGAGGTCGAGCTTGTTGTGCCTTATTCCCGATATGAGGCCATAGCAATGATTAGGGACGAGGGCGTTATATTGAGTTCAGAACATGAACAGGAGGGAACCAGGGTGCGCGCACTGCTTCATAAGGATGCCATGTGGAGGATAAAGCGCACGCTCAACGAGGCGGAAAAGGATTCATAGCAATATGGGAGTTAATCTCAGCAGATAAAATAATTTGTTTATTAGGCATTGACATATCGCTTATAACCTGCTAAAATTATCTACTGTCGGCGGGTGAAAGATAGATGCTTGCACCGAGTGGAATGCCCATGACGAGATATGCGCCTGTAGCTCAGCTGGATAGAGCAACGGCCTTCTAAGCCGTGGGTCCGGGGTTCGAGTCCCTGTAGGCGCGCCAGCTTATGGTGGGTATAGTTCAGATGGTTAGAGCGCCAGATTGTGGCTCTGGAGGTCGTGGGTTCGAATCCCACTACCCACCCCATTAACCTAATGGAGCTAAGCGCATTGGGGTGTCGCCAAGCGGTAAGGCACGGGACTTTGACTCCCGCACTCGTAGGTTCAAATCCTGCCACCCCAGCCAGAATTTGACCCGTTAGCTCAGTTGGTAGAGCATTTGACTTTTAATCAAAGGGTCCGGAGTTCGAGCCTCCGACGGGTCACCAGTTTTCTGGTGTCGACGTAGCTAGTCCTTGATTTATAAGGGTTTATCAAATTTATAAATAAGCAGAAAACAGGAATAAAGGTAATAAAAACGTTACTTCTGAACCGCTGATTACTACTTTATAAAAGGTGTCTTCCAGACCCTATTTCATCCGTGAACCGGCTGGCCTAAAATTCGCAGGTTCTGAAGCCATCCTCTGCGCTATCAGTTCAAAAATTTATAAAAAATAATACGCTTAAAAAGGAACGATATAAATATCCCACCCCACCACTGTAAAATTGGGTTATGGAGCATAGTAATTTAGCTATATGCAACAACCCATAGAAATCCACTCCGCTTGGGCGAATTTTATAGTTAAACCATTGGATTACCTGCAGGGCAAATCTGAGGGAACGCAACATGAAGAGCATAACCGAACCGGATTTTGTTCGACCTTATAATTTTTATATGCTAAAAAGCGTAAACCCTTAAAGCCACCGCCAAACTTCGTCAAAACAAGTGCTAATTCGAGCAAAATTTGAATTACAATTATATATAGAAAATGATATACTTAATTTGTAGTAACATCAAAACAGGAGGTATTATGATGAAAAAGGTCATATCTCTAACGCTGATTCTGTTGTTCTTAGCCATTGGGCTGATCCCCTTAGCCCATGCCATGGAAAACAGGGTAGATGTCACAAATGATAAGGAATTAATTTATGCGTATCTTAAGGCCGTTAATGATAAGGATTATGCGGCATACCTTGATATGCTGGGAGGTGAGTTCAAATCCGTAATGGAACCTGTTATCTCATTATTAATTCACGATAAAATGGGGGTTGGAGCTATAAAGTCAATAAACCTTAAAACCTTTGAGGTTATGGCCGATCTGTCTTACGGAGTACTCAGAAACCGAGGAGATCCAACCGCAATATATGAACGGTACACGCCATAGGCTAAAAAATTATCTGATAAAATGTGAGATGGAAGTTTATCAGGACAATGCTTATTACTTTAATGGCGTTAATTATCTTAGCATAACTTGCGGAACCATTGACGGCGCTAAAAAGATACTGGATAACAGGCTGCCGCTTCCCGATGTAGTAGCTGAGTACGAGAAGGACAGGACGCTTGTAAAGGATTACTTCAATATCAGGTTTACAGAGGATCGCGGAGGTTTCTATATATCGGACAGGTTCAGTGAGGAATTTAAGGAAGTAGCTAATTATAGCGGTACTATGCCTACATCAATTAATGTGTTGCGTGTGACGAAAAATAGGGTTGACAATGTGAATTTCAAACAGTATTGTCGTGTTGTTATGGTTTGCGAAGAAGGGTATGAGGGCAGGCAGACGGATTATAAAAAGGCGTTTGCAATAGCAATAAAGACTTTTGGTTGGTTTATGATATTAAAGCCACGAGCGGACTTAGGCTGTCATGTTAGAGATGATAATTACGACCAGATATACAGCCCTGAAACAAGAAGCCCCTCCGATTATCCTACCTGTGACAATGCCATGCTCACTACCTGGAATACAATTATGGTTAATTCAGATAGACAGATATTCAAGTCTTTCTATTTACAAGGCAGCGAAAGTACGCTTCAAGATGAGACGCAATATAAAGGTACAATGTATGAATATGAAGTTTGGAAGTCATTAGTTCCAAATGGAATGAACTATATAAATGTGCTTAAATACTACTATAGCAACTGCAGGGGAACATCAGTCGGACAAATAAGAGTTTGTAGCAACCATACTGGTAGTTATACAAATATAACCGCTACAACGCACAAGGTCAACAGCTGTACTACATGTAAGGTTAACATAGTGGAAAGCCATAGCTTCAGATTGCAGGGGAATAAACAGGTATGTACTAAATGCGGACATTCCGTTATTGTGATGGAAATACAACCGCCCATATTTATGCGAAACGCTTTAAGCGTACAAAAATGATTTAAGGGGTGAAAGAAATGAAAAAAACACTGATAGTTATTGTTATGCTATGTATGGTTTTTATTCTGGGCTGTACCAGCGACGCCATAAATCCCACGGCTGGACCGACAGATAGTCCTACCAGTCCAACTATAAATGCCGCAACCCTGTTGCCGACAGTAAATCTTGGAGGTGAGTTTACTCCTACACCAAGCGTTAGATTCTGTGATGAGCCCGACGAATATTTAAGGCTAGAGGGGTTATTACGAAGTCTTGGTTTTGGCGATGATGAAAGGCTGGAGCTTTATCCCTCCAGACTCAAGAATGGACTGTGGCGCGCATCGTTTTATGATAAGCCGATAGAAACTGCCCGTGTCCTGTTATGCGTAACAGATGAAATGGATTATCCAGAAATACAAATCCCTGGAGGAGAATTTCGTGTGGGTCACAATGCGATTAAGGTTAAATTTGCCGATATTAATCCCGAGTATGATTTAGCAGACAATAAAGACGTGCCATATTATTTGGTTGATAAGGAAGCCACAAAGATGGTATATTCTGATGTAACCATTATTATGCTTAATGGATTTGGTATAACGGATTTTTCCTATCCTATACTGACGCCACGCCTGCCGGGTGCGTTAAACAACTATGTGAAATACGACTACGAACGCAAGGTTGAGGGCGAAGAGGAGACATACGAAGCGCATAGCCTGTATGAAATATACTACTGTGAAAATGAGATATTATGGATAGAACAGATCAGGGATATAGGTATAAAGGGTACGGATTGGGAATACAAAAAATAGGCAGTTGAGTTAGAAAGAGCGTTAAGGCTATCTAAATGCTTAACGCTCTTTTAATAAAATTAACACAATTAAGTATAAAATGATTTAAGCCATAGCTTCAGATTACAGGAAAATAGTCAAGTCTGTATCAAATGCGGACATTCCGTTATTGTAATGAAAATACAACCGCCCGTATTTATGCGAAACGCTTTAAGCGTACAAAAATGATTTAAGGGGTGAAAGAAATGAAAAAAACACTGATAGTTATTGTTATGCTATGTATGGTTTTTATTCTGGGCTGTACAAGCGACGCCATAAATCCAACTGCTGGACCGACAAGTGTTGTCCCAAACACCAATGAAGCAAGAACAACGCCAGCAGCTACTCCCAAAATTAATCCTGATGATGAACAGTCGCCAATACCCACTGTAGAGGAAGCATACGCAAAACTGGTACAGTTTTTACGCGATTTTGGTTTTGGAGATGACGGACAGTTTGAACCTCCCCCTTCAAGATTAAAAAATGGTCTTTGGAGAACATCATTTTATGATACATCAGTAAAGAGGGGACTAGTGATGTTATGTAAAACAGAAGATATGGCGCACCCGGAGAGTACTATCCCAAGTGGCGGGGAATATCGCTTAGGAACATATGCAGTAAACGTAATATTCGTTGATGTGAATCCGGAATATTATAATCCCGAAAATAATGCTGACGTTCCATATTATCTAGTCCACACCGAAGAAACAAGTATGTTATATTCAGATGCAACGGTTATCCTTCTTAATGGATTTGGTATAACTAATACATCTTATCCAGTATTGGCCCCGACTCTGTCGTGGGAATTAAATAACTACATAAAATATGATTATGATCGCATAATAGAAGGCGAAAAGGAAGCTGGCAACCCCCATAGTCTATATGAGATATACTATTGTGACGATGAAATAGTTTGGATCGAGCAACTTAGCGATTTAGGAGTAGAAGGTACGGATTGGGAATACAAGAAATAAACCGTTGAACTGCAAAGGGCGTTAGGGCCGCATAACTGCACGTAGCGCGCTTTAATTCTTTATGGCTGAATTTGAAGACCAAAGGAACTATCTATCAAAGTCATTTGAGTCAAAATCAAGTCACAAATTGTATAAAATTTATTATTGTATGATTTTGATAAAATTATAAGTAAATGCTTGACAAAACGGGATTGGCTATCTTATAATGATTTTTGCTTGGGTTTAACAACGAGCTTTCCGAAAAGGGAATAATCAAGGTTTCAGTTTCGGATAAACCCTTATAACAAGGGCCATTAGCTCAGATGGTAGAGCACTTGTCTCTTACAAAGGGTCCGGAGTTGAGTCTCCGATGGGTCCCAGCGTGCTCTATTGGATTTGCGGGCGTGGCGGAATTGGCAGACGCGCCGGATTTAGGTTCCGGTGCCGCAGGGCATATGAGTTCGAGTCTCTTCGCCCGCACCAGAACATAAGGTAGTTTGCGGGAGTAGCTCATTTGGTAGAGCGCCGCCTTGCCAAGGCGGAGGTGGCGGGTTCGAGCCCCGTCTCCCGCTCCATAACAGGATATTTTGCGGGTGTAGTGTAATGGTAACACATTAGCCTTCCAAGCTGAATTAGTGGGTTCGAGTCCCATCACCCGCTCCATTACCTCTCAGTTCAAACGGATTGGAAGTCTGTTAGAACATAAGCATGCCTCCTTAGCTCAGTTGGCTAGAGCACCTGACTCTTAATCAGGGTGTCCAGGGTTCGAGTCCCTGAGGGGGTACCACGTCGGAGCAAAGTCCGCTTTGCTCACAATCCCCTAACCGTTCTGCGGTTAGGGGATTTTTCACATCGCTCCCTTGCTCCTCCTCTTCCGCAAAAAGTCACGCTCGCTTCGGCTGCGCCCTTGCAAGCGCGGGCGCGGCGCCTCCGCTTCGCTACCAACTTTTTGCGGCATGCGCCTTCGGCGCGGGACGCTGAACCGGATGTTTTTTATCGGCGATATACGCAGGAGCAAAGTCCCGCTTGCTGGGCTATGCCCTTTTTAATTTAATCGTGGGCATAGCGCCTGCGCTTCGCTAGTAACCTTTGCTGGGGTACATCTGCGGGCGTGGAAGCCCAAGGAGGACATCTGTTTTGTCAACGGTAAGTAAATCAAAAGGCAGCCAATCCTTGTATAACAAGGGTATGTCTGCCTTTTATCAGGTTATGTAAACGATCTTACTGTTGCGCGTCATTGTCATAACCAAGCGGACGTACAAATCGGCCGTCCGCAAAACGACTTCTGTGGTATTTCACGTTATTTGGCGCAAAACTTCGTTAAATACCTGTTCGGCAACGCTTATACAGCTATCAAAAGCGGCCTTCCCCCGAATGCGAAGGTCCTCGGCAAAGGCTTTGTCGGTCAGTCCGCCGATATTTATCAATACATTAAGCCAGGCGCCCTTTGCGGCCGATTCAAGGTTAGCGGCGCCCGAGCCAAGGTCGCTATAGCAATTAGGATTGATTCTGCCAACCCCTTCCTTCAATATAAGAAGAGCCTTTTCGCAGTTGAGCAGCAGCCCAAATGGCACCAGGGCAGCGTTTTTCAGCGCTTCCTGCATTGCCGCCTTACGGGCGGCCTTTTCATCATCATTGGACTTGGGCATTTTAAATACGGCTGTCACTCCGTTAAAGGCGTCGGTATCACGGTCGATTCCATCGGTCATTTCCTTTAACAGGGGTGCCGAATCGGAAATAATTGTACTCATAACCTCGTCGTGCTCAGCGTACTTGGGTTTTCCAACCGTGAGGCCTGCCGCCATTGAGGCCAACCCGATTCCCATAGCCCCCGCCACGGCGGAAGCGGATCCGCCGCCGGGAGCGGGAGCGTTGGATGCTAACAATTCTATAAATTCGCGCACGCTCATGGCTGCGAGCTGGGTGCTGTTTTCCATCTATAAAATTCTCCCTTCTGATACTATTATTTTACCTTTTTTGATCACGTTCTTTACCTGATTTGAGCCGTAGCGATAGAATATCATGTCGAGGTTTGGCGCATTCCAGACTAAGATATCCGCCTGCTTCCCGCATTCGAGCGTTCCCACGGTATGCGAACGCCCTATTGACGCCGCGGCGTTAAGCGTTACCGCCGTAAGGGCTTCCTCGGGCGTCAGCAGATACTTATAACACGCTATATTCATTGCAAGCTGCAACGAGAGGTTGGGTGTAGAGCCGGGGTTAAAGTCGCTGGCCACGGCCACGGGTATGCCCTTTTCGATCATTCTCCGTGCGGGGGCGTAACCCTTTCCAAGATAAAACGAGGTAGCGGGAAGCAATACGGCAATGGTGCCGCTATGCGCAAGCATATCCATTCCGTTTTCGGTTATAGCGATTAAATGCTCCGCGCTGACCGCGCCTAGCTCGGCGGCGACTTCAGAGCCGCCGATAGCGTCTATCTCGTCGGCGTGTATTTTAGCGCCTAAGCCAAGCTTTTGAGCTGCCGAGAGTATACGTTCGGCCTCGAGGGCGCTGAAGACAGCGGTTTCGCAGAACACGTCGCAGTATTCGGCAAGGCCGCGTTCTGCAATATAGGGGAGCATCGCGTCTATAATAAGGCTGATATAGGCCTCCTTGTCGTCCATATATTCACCAGGTACCGCATGCGCTCCCATAAATGTAGACACCAGTTCGACAGGCTGTTCTCCTTTAAGCCGCTTAACCACATTAAGCTGCTTTACCTCATCATCAGGCGTCAGGCCGTAACCGCTTTTAGCTTCGCACGTCGTCGTACCCAGAGCCAGCATTTCACTTAATGAGGCTTTTGCTTTAGCGGTTAGTTCATCCTGTGTTGCCGCCCTGGTCGCCGCCACCGTGGATAATATCCCACCGCCGCGTTTTAGAATATCGAGATAGCTCACCCCGCGAAGCTTATCGGCAAGCTCGTGTTCCCGCCAGCCGCCAAACACAAGGTGGGTATGAGCGTCGACAAGTCCTGGCGTAACAAGCGCGCCGCGGGCGTCCAATATTTCAGCTCCTGATTTAACAAAGCGCGGCGGAACCTCTCCGGAACCGATCTCCAGGATCTCCTGGCCGGCTATTACGATGTAGGAATCCCTGATTAACTCGATAGCTCCCTGTAATTCGCCGGCCTTTGGCGCGTTGCCTGTGGGGGTGGCAAGCGCGCCTATATTTTTAATTATTAATGTGGGTTTCATATGCTTCCTTTACATAAGTCGGTTTTCAAGCACCTGCGCCTTTGTGAAGCCCTCAAGCTTGAGATAGTATTCCGCCGCGTCGATCAGCGCTGCCATGGGAGTCAGCCCTACTATTTCGCTGCCGATTATACGCGCGCCATAGCGTTCAGCCTCAATGCGAACAAGCTCAAATACACGGTATAGAGGCGTTTTATCGCAGTTGCACATGTTTATTGATACCTGGGCGATGTTCCTGTCTTCAAGCATAACGCCGAGGGCTTTTACGTGCTTCAATCCGCCGCCCGACTCTCTGATAATCTTTGCGATATTATTTGCTATCGAAATATCGGACGTATCAAGATTTATATTATAGGCGACAAGGGGAGCCCTGGCTCCCACGGCGACCACGCCAGCGGTCGGGTGTACGGTGTGGCCGAAATCGGGATGCCACTTTTCCTCCGTGACCTTTTTGGCCATTCCCTCAAACTGCCCTTTGCGTATGGACGCCAGGTTTTTGCGGTGCGACGCCGTAGCGGATTCCTCATATAGAAATACCGGTATGTCCAGCTCACTATAAATCCGTTCGCCTACAGCCTTTGAAAGCTCTACGCACTCCTCTACCGTAACCTCCTTTATCGGAACGAACGGGATAACGTCTATCGCGCCCATCCTGGGGTGTTCTCCCGTATGCTGTGTAAGGTCGATTACATCACGTGCCGCGCGTGCAAGGCAAAACGCGGCTTCGGCAACGCCCGCGGGATCGCCGACAAAGGTGATTACGCTCCTGTTATGGCTTGCGTCGGATGAGTAATCAAGAAGGGTCACGTTTGGTATCCCTCTTACAACCGCGACAAGGTTCTCCACCACTTCAGGTCTTCTACCCTCGCTTACATTTGGTATGCATTCGATTAGCTTGGCCATTATTATATCCTCCAAAAATATTGTTTAACTTAACATATAGCGGTATCAAAAGCGGAACTTAATATTCTGCGGCCGCACTCTTAATTATATCATCGCTTACTATATTTGGAAGCGTGATATGATCCGTCGCCGAGTTAACCAAGTTATACTCTTCAACGGTTGAAATCGAGTTTTCATTTCGTGCCCATGCCCGCCTTGCCACGCCGCACATGGTGTCCCAGGGCATTGCCATAGAAAGGACGGCGTCAACGCGCTCGCTCCCGTCAAGTACCATCCCAAATCCGCCGTTTATTGCTTTGCCTATTCCAACGCCTCCGCCGTTATGCAGCGCTATAAGGCTCATACCCCTTGCCGCGTTTCCCGCAAAGCACTGTGCAGCCATATCGGCCATTATGTTGGAGCCGTCCTTTATATTTGACGTCTCACGAAACGGCGAATCCGTCCCTCCTGTATCGTGATGGTCGCGCCCTAGCATCACAGGCCCTATGGCCCCGTTTCTGACCATTTCGTTGAATTTAAGCGCGATTCTTGTGCGTCCCATAGCGTCCTGATAAAGTATCCTGGCTTTTGTACCGACTACCAGCTTATTTTTTTTAGCGTCGCGCACCCAAACATAGTTATCGTAGTCCTGATAACGCCTGTCTGGGTCAATACACTCCATCGCGGCGCGGTCCGTAGCGTCAAGATCCGCCTGTTTGCCGCTTAAGCATACCCAGCGGAACGGTCCGTAGCCGTAGTCAAAGAGCTGAGGCCCAAGTATATCTTCGACATAGGAGGGGAAGATGAAGCCGTCCTTCTCGTCAACGCCGTTTTTGCATATTTCCTTAACCCCCGCGTCATACACAGCCTTTAAGAAGCTGTTTCCATAATCAAAGAAATAGGTACCGCGATCATGGAGCCGTTTGATCAGCTCGTAATGGCGAATAAGCGATTTATTGACAAGCGTCTCAAACGTTTCCTTATCCTCGTAAAGCATGCGCGTACGTTCTTCAAAAGTAATGCCCTGAGGGCAGTAGCCGCCGTCGTATACCGCGTGGCATGAGGTCTGGTCTGAAAGAAGGTCAACATGAACGCCGCTTTTTACAATGTGTTCCAAAAGGTCGACTACGTTTCCAAGGTATGCTATAGCGCACGGACGTTTGGCCGACAGCTCCTCTTTCGCCCACTCTATACACTGATCAAGACCGTCTGAATATTTGTCCACCCAGCCCTGCTCGTAACGGGTCATTATCCGCGATACATCGACCTCGGCTATTATGGACACCGCTCCGGCGATGTTGGCGGCCTTCCCCTGAGCGCCGCTCATTCCGCCCAGGCCCGCCGATACGAACAGTTTGCCCGACAGATTCTCATCCTTTGGTATATTCAGCTTCAGGCGGCCCGCGTTAAGCAGCGTGTTGAACGTGCCGTGAACAATCCCCTGAGGGCCTATGTACATCCATCCTCCCGCGGTCATCTGGCCATAATTGGCCACGCCCAGCGCCGCCGCGCGGTTGAAGTTTGCCTGATCGTCAAACAAGCCTATCATCAGCCCATTCGTAATTATCACGCGCGGAGCCAGTCTGTGCGAGCGGAACAATCCCAGCGGATGACCAGATTCTATGACGAGCGTCTGCTCGGTTGTAAGCCTTTTCAGATATTCCTTTATCAACCTGTACTGCATCCAGTTCTGGCAAACTTGGCCGGTTTCACCATAGGTCACAAGCTCGTAGGGATACAACGCTACGTCAAAGTCCAGGTTGTTGTCGATCATTACCTGAAACGCGCGGCCCTCAATGCAATTACCTTCATATTCCTCTATAGGACGGCCGTAAAGCCTGCCTTCGGGCCTGAACCTATAGCCGTAGATCCGTCCATGTTCACGCAGTTCGCGCAGGAATTCAGGGGCTAGCGCCTCATGATGCTCCTTGGGTATATACCTGAGCGCATTTTTCAGCGCAAGCTCTATATCCTGTTGCGTAAGATGCGATTCGCGCCTTGGGGCGCGCCGTATACCCTCTTCAAACCCTGGGCGGGGCGGCAGCGGACCCGAGAACAGGTCGTGTAAGATGTTGGTGCTGTTCATTTTTTGCCTCCTGTTTGATTTATACCACGGTCATATCTTAAAATCATCTGAAATCAGGAATCATATCAAAGACGATCTTTTCTATCTCTCCGCTTCTAATTAGCTCGTTCATATTTGATATATCAGGGCGGATTTCCCGGTCTTCGCCGTAAAACTCAACCCTTCCGCGTACAAGGCTGAATATGCTCTTATGCACTGGCGACGGTTCTCCCGCGCGCAGTTCAATTCCCTGCGCCGCGGCCATGAGTTCAAAAGCCAAAACGGAATAGGCGTTGTCAACCACCTGCGCGCACTTTCTGGCGGCGGTGGTGCCCATGCTTACGTGATCTTCCTGGTTAGCCGAGCTTGGGATAGAGTCGACGCTTGCGGGATGTGAAAGCACCTTGTTTTCCGATACCAGCGATGCGGCGCTGTACTGGCATATCATGTATCCGGAATTCAATCCTCCGTTTGGAGTAAGGAACGCGGGCAATCCATTGCTCAGGGCTGGGTTTACCAGCCTTTCAAGCCTGCGCTCGGATATATTGGCCAGCTCCGAAACCGCTGTGCATAGGTAATCCATAGCTAGGGCGACGGGTTCGCCATGGAAGTTTCCGCCAGAGATTACGCTTTCATCATCCAGGAACAGGAGCGGGTTGTCGGTAGCCGAGTTCATTTCGGTTTCCAGCACCTTCCACACGTGCGAAATAGCGTCGCGTATAGCCCCATGCACCTGCGGGATACATCGTATCGCATATGCGTCCTGTACGCGCAGGTTTTGGGACGCCTCAAGAAGGGGGCTGTCCTTGGTTAGCAGCAGTATGTTGTTGGCTACAAGCGACTGGCCATGATGGGGGCGCACAGCCTGAATCCGCGGATCAAACGCGTTTTTGAGGGCGGTTAACGCTTCCATGCTCATTGACGCCGTGATATCGGCGAGTTGCGCCGCCCTCAGCGCGTCGTAACATGCCAGAGAGCCTATTGCCGTCATGCATTGCGTCCCGTTTATAAGCGCGAGGCCTTCCTTTGCCTGAAGGCTGAAGGTTTTTATTCCAGCTTCCGCCATGGCCTCCGCGCCTGGCATACGCCTTCCATTATATATTGCCTCGCCCTTTCCGATAAGCGGAAGCACCATATGCGCAAGGGGCGCTAGATCGCCGCTGGCGCCAAGAGAACCCTTTTCGGGGACTATGGGATGTATCCCCTTATTAAGCATCTCCGTGAGCGCCTCAACGATTTCGGGGCGTATGCCTGAATGCCCCTTTAACAGAGCGTTCGCCCTTAGGAGAATCATTGCCCTGACCGTTGGCTCGCTTAGAGGTTTTCCCACAGCCACACAATGGCTGAGAATCAGGTTTTCCTGAAGCCTGCCGCTGTTCTCGGCGCCTATGCTGACCTTGCTGAACTCGCCAAAGCCTGTGCTTATACCGTATGCAACGCGGTTTTCCCCGATTATGCGCTCAACCAAAGCCCTGGATAAACGCACCGCCTCGAGCGCGGATGGGGCGATAACGACCTTTGCGCCGTGTCTGGCGACGTTAACGACCTGCCCAATCGTAAGCGAATGGCCGTCAATGGCTATTTCCTGTGTTTGATGATGATTGCTGTGCAAAATACTTTCCTCCGTTTGATCTTAGTTCATAAGCTCTTTAAAACACTTCTTTAAGGTTATCGTAGCATTGTGACTAAACGCTGTCAATGCGATATGCGTTGAAAAGTAACCGGCAGGTGATTAAATTGTTATCGCAGGTGTAGGTTGCGGGTCATGCTGTTAGATATGCTGAGCATGGTGTATAATGAATGTAAATAGGTTGTTTTCATTAATGCCTTTGAGGTATTACGTTTTCAATATAAACTGGACCAACGTTTGGAGGGACTTATGAGGATTCTGCTATGCGAAGACGACGCGGGAATAATCAAAAAGCTCAAGCTCACGCTTGCTCAGGAGGGTTATGACGTTATAGCTGTAGACAGACAGCGGGATGCTTTGGAAGCCGCCGAAAATGAATCCTATGACCTGGCGCTTTTAGACCTCACATTCCCTGACGGAAGCGGATATCCAATATGCTCCGCCATAAAGAGGAGGGGGGATATTCCGGTAATCTTCCTAACGGCAGCCGACGATGAATTCAATGTCGTTACCGGCTTTGACGTTGGAGCGGACGATTATATTACAAAGCCTTTCAGGCCGCTTGAGCTTGTATCGCGGATAAAAAACGCGTTGAGGCGTTACGGAAAATCCCAGTCGATATTTAATATAGGATCTTTAAGGGTCGATACAATCAGCGGGGCGGTAACCCGCGACGGAGAAGAGGTTATACTGTCGGCGCTTGAATACAGGCTGCTGCTTATGTTTATAAACAACCGCGGAGCGGTTCTAACCAGGGAGCAGTTAATGGGTAAGATATGGGATATGGCGGGAAACTACGCCAACGACAACGCGCTTACCGTGTGCATAAAGCGTCTGCGCGACAAGATTGAGGACGACCCGCAGGATCCTAAAATAATACAGACCGTGCGCGGTATGGGATACAGGATGATAAAATGATAAGAAATTCCGAGCTTAAGCACATAACCCTGTTTTGCCTGATGGCCTCGGCCGGGTTTTCAGCCGTTGGGTTTTGCCTGTTTGGCAGCGCGGGCTGGCTTGTCCTTTTGTCCTGCTCCGTGTTTTCCGCGTTCATATTTATAATATCAAGGTCAAGGCTTAACTCCATTGCAAAGCTGTCGGATCAGCTTTGCGCAATAATGCACGGCGAAACCGTACTTGACATATCAGGGGAAGCGGAGGGGGACCTGTCCATACTAAAAAGCGAAATATATAAGATGACGGTAACGCTTCGCGAGCAGGCGGAACAGCTTATGGCTGAAAAACAGGCGCTGGCGGATTCGCTGTCCGACATATCGCATCAATTAAAGACCCCGCTCACATCGATGATGATAACGGCGTCGCTTATGACCGGTGAAAAGGACGAGGCGACGCTGGGAGGGTATATTCGCGATATCGAGTCCCTTATCCAGGGCATGAGCTTTTTGGTTTCCTCGCTTCTTAAAATTTCACGCCTTGACGCGGGCATGGCCGGACTTGTTTCAAACAGGGAGCTGCTAAAGGATGTGGTGGAAAAGGCTTGCGCGCCGCTGCTTATTCCAATGGAATTGCGCGAGGTGAATCTAACCGTAGAAGGCGACCCCGAAGCCTCCTTTACAGGCGACATAAACTGGATGGCCGAGGCGCTGACAAATGTGATAAAGAACTGTATGGAGCACACGCCTTCGGGGGGAACGGTAACGGTTAACTATTCGGAAAACCCGCTTTTCTCTCTCATAACCGTCTTAGATACAGGAGGGGGGATAAGCAGAAAGGACCTGCCCCATATATTCGACAGGTTTTACAGGGGTGAAAACGCGGCGGAAGGGAGCGTTGGCATAGGGCTGGCGCTTGCCAGGAGAATAGCGGAGGAGCACAACGGCACATTGAGCGCCCATAACAGCGGCAAGGGCGCTGTGTTTGAGCTTAGGATCTATAAATAAAGCCGAATGTGACATATTTGTAATTTCAAAGTCACCGATTGGTAAGAAGCGCGGCTTATACTTAACTCCGTATTAGCATAATGCAAATACGGAGCGCTTTTTTTGAAAGGAGAGCAGGGATATGGAAATATTGAGGGTGGAGCACCTGTCAAAGATTTATGGTACGGGCGAGAATGCCGTGAAGGCATTGGACAACGTATCGTTTTCAGTGCATAAGGGGGATTTTGTAGCCATTACCGGCCCATCCGGCTCGGGGAAGTCAACATTACTGCATATACTTGGCGGCGTTGACGAGCCGACGGCAGGTAAGGTATATGTCGACGGTAAGGACGTATATTCGCAAAACTCCGAGCAGCTGGCCGTATTCAGGCGCAGGCAGGTGGGGCTTATATATCAATTCTACAACCTAATACCTGTGCTTGACGTAAGGGAGAATATTACCCTGCCACTGCTCCTGGATGGGAGAAAGGTAAACGCCGAGTACTATAACGAGCTTCTTAATACCCTTGATTTAAAGGAACGGGAGAAGCACCTTCCAAACCAGTTGTCGGGAGGACAGCAGCAGAGGGTGTCCATAGGCAGGGCGCTTATCAATACGCCGGCGATAATGCTTGCGGACGAGCCGACCGGCAATCTGGACAGCAAGAACAGCCGGGAGATAATCGACCTTCTCAGGCTGTCCAATAAGAAATACGACCAAACCCTTATAATAATTACGCATGACGAGAACATCGCCCTGCAGGCGGACAGGATAATCACGATAGAGGACGGCAAAATCTCCAGGGATGAGGTAATACGCAAATGAAAACGGTGAACAACGTTAATATATGCGTCTGTACCATGTCATATAAAAGCTGTTTAGTTCCGGATAGGAGGCGGTGGCTGTGAACATAATGCATTCGGTAACCATGAGGCAGATGAAGCTCAATAAGCGCAGGACCATAGTAACGATCATGGGGGTCATCATCTCGGTGGCAATGATCACGGCCGTTACAACGTTTGCCGCTACAATGATGGACTATCTAGGACAAAATGTAATGATGTCCTCAGGAGAATGGTACGGCCGCTATAAAGATGTGCCGGCCGAAAAAGCACAGAATATTTCGGATGCGCAGTGTGTTGATGAAAGCTTTATTATTGAATCTTTAGGCTATTCCATGCTTGAGGGAGGAAAAAACGAGGATAAGCCATACCTGTTCTTCGCCGCGCTTGACGGTACCGCAATGGAAAGGATGAAAATTGAATCGAATCTGATTGAGGGCAGGCTTCCGGTCAATGGCAATGAAATTGTAATATCGGGCCATATCAGGACAAACGCGGGAATAGATTACAAGATTGGCGACGTAATTGAGGCTGATATAGGCGAACGAATTATAAATACAGGGGTTGAAACTATAGTAACCAAAAGCCAGGATTATAGCTACAGGCTGTTTGACTATAGCGGCGATGACGCTGACGTAAACGTGCAGGAGGAGCTTTCACCAAAACAACACAAAAGTTTTACAATCGTAGGCATAATGAGGCGGCCAGGTTGGGAGAATTATAAATCCCCGGGATATACGTCGATTACAGTTTATGAAGGAAATGCTGAATCCGCCGACATCTACACCCTAAATGATAATCCCATGCCGTCGCTGTACAACGATATGGTAGCGCTTGGTGAAAGCGAGGGCGTGCAGATTGAGGTGAATAAAGACCTGCTCATGTACAAAGGCATACTGCCGCTTTCAACCATAAGCGTAACGCTTTACAGCGTAGTGCTGATAGTGGTATTGATAATCATGGCGGGAGCCGTAAGCATGATACGAAACGCTTTCTATATTTCTATGAGCGAAAGGCGAAAGTATATGGGCGTTATGTCGGGCGTGGGCGCAACCGCAAAGCAAAAGCGCATGGGAGTGTACGCCGAGGCCGCCGTTATAGGCGCAATCGGGATACCTCTTGGGATTTTAGCCGGCATAGGCGGTATGGCGATAACCTTCGCTCTGCTCAATCCAACCATAGCCGATCTTTCGACATACGGGCTTGAGTTTAATACGACGGTTTCCTTGGTATCAGTGGTAGCGGCCGTTGTGTTCTCAATGGTCACAATATATATTTCCGCCCTTGTTCCGGCGATAAAGAGCGGAAAGATAAGCCCAATGGCAGCGATACGCCAAAGCAATGATGTAAGAATCAGGAGGCGCAGCGTCAGGACCTTTGGCATAACGAGAAAACTATTTGGCTTTGAAGCTGAACTTTCATTAAAGAATATCAAACGAAACCCCAAAAGCTACAGAACTACTGTAAGCGCCCTTGCGGTAAGTGTAATACTGTTCCTCACCGTCGTGTATTTTATGGGTCAGTTAACGGACGTAGGGTCCTTAAAAGGTGTTGGCGTAGAGACGTCTGACATGTCGCTTGTATACAGTGTCAATGAAGATGAAAATAAAGCATATGAGGATATGCAGCTAGCCGGCCAAATCTCGTCATTAAGCGGTATATCGGGTGCGGAGGTCGTTATACATAGCGATAGCTTAATCAGCGGGACTGTTGACGAGTCCTTGTTCACGGATAGATTCAGTGAAATGAGAAAGCAATACAAATCCAACTATGATGTAGATATCAACGGCATAAGCATTTTAGCTGTGGACGATACCACCCTATCGCGGCTTGCGAATGGTTCGGGAACAAGCCTTGAACAGTTAAAATCGGAGATGGGCTGCATAGTCATGAATGACATGAACACGATGGGCTATTCCGAGGAGGGCGATATTCATGTTGATTATATGCAGATATTCAGGCAGCAGGCGGTTGGTTCAAACATATCGGTTGAAAAACCAGGGGGAACGGGAAAGCTTAAGATATGCGGCCTGTCCAGCGCAAAACCCCAATTCTTCGGGTCTCAGATGATGGGTTTAAACTACAACGTCGCAATCTCTGTTGATACGTTAAAGGAGCTGCTCGGAGGCAAGATAGGGCCGGATTCCCATTGCAGGATATACATAAAGCTTGAGAGTGAAAAGAACTATGAAACCGTATTGTCGTCTGTAAATGAGCTGAAAAGGCAGTTCAGCGCCGGCGCTGACGCGGCAATATATGATAATATAGCGTCCGCGCGCGAGGCCAGGCAGCTGTCAATGGTGGTTTCCGTATTCGGCATAGGATTTGTAACGCTGATATCGCTTGTTGGCGTTACGAATATAATCAATACGGTATCTACGGGCATAGACCTGAGAACGAGGGAATTTGCGATGCTTAAGTCCGTCGGCATTACGCCCAAGGGCTTCAATAAAATGATAAGGTTTGAAAGCCTGTTCTATGGGTTAAAGGCCCTTATGTGGGGGTTGCCGATTAGCGTAATATTAATGTTATTGCTAAATAGAGTAATGGGTACAACTTTCTCCTTCGCTTTCAGGCTGCCGTGGCTTGAGATGGCGCTGGTGAGCGCGGGAATATTTGTAGTAACGGGAATAACAATGCTGTACGCAACAGGTAAAGTTAAAAAGCAGAACATTATGGATGGCTTAAGAAGCGACAATATATAAAGGCATTCCATAAGCCACGCTATCGTGTAAGGCAGCTGGCCTTGTGGCTAAACTGTGGGCATAAAGAGCTATAGTGGGGGACATCGTCTCCCCTATAGCTCTTTTTAAACGGATAATTTATATGAAAAATCCAATGTACTATCAGGATAGGGTTAGCTCTAACCGTCAGCTTATTTACAATCATAGATCAGTCGCCGCGATTAACATTTACGCTCCTTTTTAGAAGCAGCGGACAAATCCCGGCAATTATCACGCCTATAATAGCATCCGGAGCGGCGTCGGCATTTGGAGGATCGCTTGGGCCGGAAGCGTCCTTTTCAAATTTAACTTCCACTTTTGAGTCGCAGGTTATGTTTTTGATAGCATAGGCGCTTTTGGACGGGTTTTCAGTAACAACCACATCGTTAATGCTGATGCTTGCAACGTGGCGCCCATCAATGGGAACTACTTTTATGGTTATATTATCTTTGCAACCCATCTTAACGGCGAAGGAGAGCGTTACCAGCCCGCTGCCGGGCGAGCTGACTTAAAGATTATAGCTGTGTATGGAATATAGTGCGAAGTCCAGGTTTGAAGTTACGTTTGTAAATTCTTAGTTCCGCTCCGGAAAAATAGTGATATGAATAGGCGGCTCAGAGCGCTCAACAACAAAAAACTTTTTATCCATCTCACGGCAAAATTAATATTATATTTTTACCATAAGGCGGGTAGTCATAGGATGGGACAGGATAATGGTCAATGGACTGAATTTGCACTCCCTTTAGGTTTTAGCTTATCTGAACATAATTGCATTGGGTATTGCGAATTCTAAAGCTGGAGGAATAAAGCATGAGCGTTGAAGTAAGGGCGTTTTTAAGACTGCTGCTGAGGGCCGTGATCGCCCTATTGGCGGTTTTAATAACCATATGGATCGGTCCCGCGGCATGGCTTGCGTTTTCCCCGTTTATAATAGCGTTTTTTATTGCCCATATTCTGCAAAAGCCTATAAAGCTTTTTACGTCGCGGCTGAGGATGAACAGGACGGCAGCAAGCATAATATGGACATTTATGGTCTATATTGCTGTTGCCGCAGCTGTATATTTAATTGTGCACACAAGCATAAGCCAGCTTTTGCAGGCCGCCAACAACTATCAGCACCTGATAACCGGAATTATAGGCATGCTGGAAAGCGCTGTGGACTGGGTATTGGGATTTATAAATAATATGGATCCAGAGCTGCAGGAGACGCTGAACAGTGCTTTCGCATCCGTATCCACATGGCTTACAAATGTGATTTCAGAGACAGCGTCAGGAATAATAAAATCAACCGTGGACTTTGCCGCGCACCTGCCAACCGCGTTTATCTATGCGAACTTTCTCATATTCGGAACATACTTTATAGCAAAGGATTATGGACGCATTCGAAAACGGATTAACGATATGTTCGCCGTTAACACAAATGAGAGAGTACGCCTCACCCTAACAAGCCTGAGAAAGGGCGTTTTGGGCTACCTGAGGGTTGAAACCATCTACGCGCTTATGGTATTTGTAATTTCATCCGCCGTGCTGTCGATATATGGACAGGAATACTCCCTGCTTATCGCTTTTATTCTGGCTGTGCTTGAGTTTCTTCCCCTTTTCGCCAATGGGACGCTCTTAATCCCATGGTCAATAATATGCTTTTTAATCGGAGACATATCGCGGGGTATAATGCTGGCGGTCCTATATCTTGTTCAGATGTCGATAAGGCGCCTTACCGAGCCCAAACTTCTCAGCAGCAATATAGGATTAACCCCTCTTGCGTCCCTGATAGGGATGTATGCGGGCACAAGGCTATACGGGGTGCTGGGATTGATATTTGGCCCAATAGCTATACTTATTCTGATAAACATATGCAGGGCAAACGCGTTTGAAGGAATGGCCGCGGACGCAAAGTGCGTCTTTAAGGGGATAAACAGATGGCTCAAACGCAGGGATTGCTAACAAGGCTCTGCTCTCATCTGTTTACCCAAGCGTTAAAGTGAAGGCCATGCGCATAAAGGGTTGGCCTTTTGATTCAATAATATTACCCTTGTCAACTGGGGGCAGCCGATTTCAAATACAAAAACAGGCCGCATTGCGGCCTGTTTTAAATCATGTCCTGGAATTACTTGGACCTTTTACGGAACACTACCGTACCTGCGCCAACGGCGATCATACCGATAGCCAGTCCTATGGCTGAGATAGCGCCTGCCTTCGGCGGGTCGGGATCTTCAACGGGAGGAGTAGGAGTAGGCTCAGAGCCAGTCTTGGCGAACTCAACCTTTACTGCCAGATCAGCGCCAACTTCTTCAATAACATATTTATATTCTTTTGTTACATCAACGTTGTCAGCCAATACAACCTTTTCACCATTTACGGTTATTGACGAAATCTCATACCCTTCGTCGGGAGTGATGGTTATGGTAGCGGAACTGCCAGCGGCAACCGTCTGTGTCGCGGGGGATACGGTTCCGCCTTCGCCAGCTTGAGCCGTTACTGTGAAGGTCTCAACGCCCTCTTCTTCATAGCGGGCAGTGATAGTCGTGTTCTCGGTTATGTTTGTATAGTCGCCTTCCCAACCTGCAAAGACATATCCCTCATGAACGGGAGGCTCGGGAGGAACGGCGTCCATGCCCTCTTCAACGGTCTGGGTATCAATGGTTTCATCGGTAAGGCCATCGACAAACGTTACTTCATACGTGACGACTTCAGGTACCGTTATAGCTCCGCTGGTAGGAATAACGTTGCTGGCGGGGACGTCGATGGTGCGCTCGTCAATGATCGTAGCCGCGCTGCCAACTTCAATAACCGTAATCGGAGCAGTACCGATGAAGTTTTCGCTTACGTCAAACTTGAGACAGAAAGCGGTTTCCGTGCCATAATTACTTTCATGATGTACTACAGTCAAATGAAGCTGGCCGGGCTTATCATCGTTTACAGTGACAAATGCGTCGGCCTCATATCCAGCATAGGTAAGTATTTCGGGATCATATTCAATTTTAACCTCGATAGCGGCGAGATTCGGCATAGTGACGGGAACCAAAACGCCTGTTTCTCCAGCTTCGGCCTCAACTGTGCCTACCACAAACGTATAGGTCTGCGGTTCTGTTGCCTGCGTCAGCGAAAATGCGCCGAAAGCCAGCACCAGTGATAAAACGATTGCAAGTGTTCTCTTCATGTTCTCCTCCTTGAAGTTATCATATTGTGGATACATGCATGGAGATAATCCAGGGCCGCCTAACCGTCCATAGCACAGCATGGCCGCCATAAGGGCGGATAAGGCAATCAAAAACAGCACACATCCATGTCTCAGCTAAATTATATCATTGTAGCATCACTATTACAAGGAAAATCAGCAGAAAAATAATGAACATATATTTAATTTTAACTACAGCAGACGTCTTTGGAACGACTTAAAACGACACTATGCGCCTTAGACCGATATTATTTAAAATCGGTTTTTGATTTAAATACTGAACTATGCGCCAGGTTAATCTTGAGATACAAATATTGATATAGTTATTATATTACAATAATCTGAAATATCGGAGTATGCTTCCATAATAAAAGCACCGTGCGCCGAGTCGCGGCGTTTTTGATCGTCAATAGTTTCGCTGGCAATGTGCCACATCGTCAGCGCGCCAGCGTAACTAAGCCTTGATTTAATGCAAAATGCCTGTGACAACGCGATAAATGTATCTTCAAGCCATGAAAGATATGAATTGTACAGCTCAATTTCATGCTGGTATAAATCCATAAGGATAAGGGACTCTTCCTCGGGCTTTTCAGGCTTAGGCGCAAGGCGGGCGGTAAGGGTAAAGGATTCCGCGAGGCCGGTTTGACCTACCGAGATTAGAAGGTCGGTCCCGCCGGCAGGAGAGTCAGGGAACCCATATTTATAAACGCTCCCGCTCTGGCTGATAACAACAGGCGTTGTTTTCAAGCCATATAACTTCGCGTTTTCCAAAAATATATCAATGGAAATACAGTTTGCAGATATAATCAGATCTATCTGGGACTGCGTTTGATGCGGAGAGGCGCTTGCAGCGGGTGAGGCGGTAATTTCAAACGAGGTAGAAGCATCTCCGATAATAAAAAGCAGCGAACAAAACGCGAGCAGCACAGCCACCGCTATTATGCTCATCCAGGCGGTTGCGGATTTGTTTTTGCCGTCCATAATAATACTCCACTATAAAATTGTATAACCATGCTATCATAAGATCGTTCAATTTACAATAAATCATACCCAAACGGAAAAGCGAATCACACCCTAGGGTCGGCTCACTTCCAAATGTAAAAAATGGCGCGCTGCTTTTTTGAGGTTACGGGTATTGCCTCCCGCCCTTGCGGCCCTCTTGCGGCGAACCCGCAAAGAACGAAACTCACACGGTTTTCATCCGGCTCTTACGCGCATGCCGGCAGAACCGAATTTAAAGCCGGAGAGCGCGGCCATTGACAACCCAGGGTTTTTTGACAGCTTGAAGCGGACCGCGCTATAGGGCGCGGTCCGCTTTTCTGGAGGGATTTTATTATATAACCAGCTGCCCGTCCTCTGAATCAATAATCCTAAATATCTCAAGTTCGTCTCCGGTAATGGCGTCGATATATACTATGAAGGCCTGATCGCCTAGGGTACATTTAAACTCATAGCATAGCCGTTCATTGGATGGCGTTATCGGTATGAACGCCATCTCCTTTGATGCAACCGTCAGGTTGGGGTTTAACATCCTTTCGGCGTCCTCAACGCTTAACTTTGGTTCCTCAATGTTGCGCTCGACATGGCTGTATAGATAGTTCCTTGCGTCAAAGCCTACGATTTCGAGGGTTTCACGATCGATCCAAAGCTTAATAAGGTCGCTGTAAAGGATGACGTCGTCCTGCGTTGCCGCATAGTTTATAAGCGCCACGCCCGCATAGTATTGAGCATAGGTTCCGGTCATCCCCTTAAAGCCGTGCTTATCAAGGTAATCCAGTCCCGCGTTGCGGTATTTATCTGTAAGCGACTCTTCGGGAACGCCGGTTTCCTGGCCTTTGGCGCTGCTCATCATCCACAGCAGATGGCCGCCCTTCTTTGTAACGGATATATCGACGGAGCGCCCATCCTCCAGGGTGCCGCTGAAGTCATACGCGGGAATATTCCCGTCGGAGGCGCCGGCGGATTCCAGCTGTGAGCCAGGGGCATATTCCATGGCCTTTTGCATGGCTTCGTCTTCGCTTATTTCATCCCCGCTCACACCCTTTGGCTCAAGTTTTTCGGTGCTTTCAGAATACGGGCCGTCATAGATGAGCGTGGGGAATTTCTCCACGCCTTCGGAGTCCTCATATTCCTTTGAAGAAGGCTCAAAGTAACCGTCGTTTGTTAAAAGGTCTATAGGCACGTCGTCGGAATCAACGCGCCCCCTCACCTCATTTGCAAGCGAAACGCAGGTTTCATGGAGTTTCACAAGCTGGTCGCTGTCCTCCTGGGACATGATTGTACCGCCGATCAAGTTTTCCATCAGGGTATGCGCATAGTCGCCAACCTGCACAATAAACCTATTCAGCTCATACGTATCCACGTGAGACGAAGGTATCTGCGACATCAGGCTAACGCTCGCGCCGCTCAGCCTCCATATATCGTCCAGCATGATTATCATATGGTTCCTGGAACCCGAAACCATAAGCTTGCTGAGCGTCGCTTCTAAATCAGAAAGATTGTCCGCAAGTTCAATAAAGGCCCGTCTGTACATGGATTCGGTTGAATTTTGGTATGAATCGGCCCTGGTTTGCTGCTGCACGCCCCAAACGCTTACCACTATCAGCGCTAGTACAAGAACCAGCGGTATCGCTATTCCTAATACTGTTTTGACTTTATCGCTCATTTAATGCCTCCCGACTGCCTCACGGCTCAATTTAGCCGCTGTAATATCATTTGCAGAACACATGCGAACCTATAGTAACGACCTTAGGCCTGCTGTGCATCCATTGGTTGCTTGTCTTTGCGGGGTTAAAATAGTAGATGCATCCGTTTGTAGGATCCCACCCGTTCATAGCGTCCCGAGCCGCGTTGATGGCGGTTTGATTCGGCGCCAAATTGATCTGGCCGTCCGCGACTATTGAGAACGCTCCGCTTTGGTATACAACCCCTGACAACGAATTTGGAAACGAAGAGCTTTTGACCCTGTTTAGAACAATGGCCGCAACCGCAACCTGACCTTTATAGGGTTCGCCCCTGGCCTCCCCATAAACGACTCTGGCTAAAAGATACAAGTCTCCCGATGCGTTTGATGATGAGCCCCCTGAAGAGGAAGTGCTTGATGAAAGGGTCATACCGAGCGACTTTGCCGTCTGCGGACCGACCATGCCGTCGACCGCGAGGCCGTTTTTCCGTTGAAAGTACATTACGGCTTCTTTAGTCTGTGAACCGAATATTCCGTCAATGCTTCCAAAATAGTAGCTCCACCGCTTAAGCCTGCTTTGCAGGTTCACCACGTCGTCTCCGCGCGAACCGTATTTAAGCACGGCCGCCGCCTTTACAGTGGCAGGCTCAAGGAGCGTACACATTATAAGTAACAGTGCGATTAAAAAGGCTAATTTTCTGCTTTTGCGTTCCATATAATCTTACCTCCGAACAGATATTGTATTAGTTCGCCAAAAAAGCTTTTGAACACAACACCCTCTTCGGTATTAACTTCTCCCTCGTAGTCTTGTACTATGCATAAAGGAGGAAACATGACGCACCACCAATTTTCACCTTTGCCCTCGCCAAGAACGACCCTCAGCGCGTCATAGTTGCCGGCCGGATAGACGTTTCCGGCATATTCCCTGTCGGGAAAAGGATAGTTCCCAACCTTAAGCTGAACGGGATAGTCCGCGCCGTTATCATTTAAAACCTCCCTTATTACGTTAAGTACATCCTTACCCTGAGCCATAAGCTCATCGCGCGTTTTGGACGCGTCATTGGCATATGACAGGTTTTCCGCTTCATATTCAAGAAGCGCGTCGCGGACAAGCAGCTTTATCCTCTGATCAATTTCAGAATTGCTGTTAGCGATTATATGAAGGCGAAATATGCCCTCATTGGCGTTCTTGCTCTCCGCGGCAAAGCATATAAATGCCATTAGGAGGGCGCATGCGGCTATGATAAGGGATGCGGCTTTATGTGGTATGCGGTATTGTTTCATTATAGATATCCACCTCCTGTGTATATGGCGATTATTTCCCTTTGGGAATGGGTTTATGCATGATAATTGATTTTAATTTGCAGGACCTTACATTATTTATACCTCTGGGTTATAATGTCTTTATTTAGTTGAGGTGATAAGCATGCCTTTGATTAAAGCATATGCAAAGGTAAACCTTGCCCTGGACATTCTGTATAGGCGCGACGACGGCTACCATGAGCTGTGCTCGCTCATGCATTCCATAGATCTGTGCGACGACGTGGTTATATCAGAGGATGAATATATATCGTTTGAAAGCAATATCCCGCTTCCCAGGGACAACACGGCGGTAAAGGCCGCGGAAGCATATTCAAGGATAGGCGGATCAAAGGGCGCTCATATAAAAATTATAAAGAGAATTCCGTCTGAGGCAGGGCTTGGGGGCGGATCGGCCGACGCCGCCGCAGTAATCATTGGGATGCAGAAGATATATCACGCCTTGGATATAGAGATGCTGGGGAAGCTTGCTTCCACGATAGGAGCCGACGTTCCGTTTTGCCTTTCAGGCGGCGCGGCTCTTGCCGCAGGCATAGGAGAAAGGCTGTTTCCAATACCGCGTTTAAGCCTTCCGCTTTTGATTGTAAAACCAAGGGCAGGCATTAATACGGGAAAGCTGTTTTCAAACCTGAGACTTCCGTGCGCCCACCACGATGTAAGCGGGGCGGTCCATGCTTATCTTTCCAAAGACCTGGAGGGACTGGGGAAGAGAATGGGCAACTCTCTTGAGGCCGAGGCGTTTTTTGTTGAACCTCAATTAGCTGAAATCAAAAATCGCATGCTGGAATGCGGCGCGCTGGGAGCATGTATGACCGGGTCTGGTTCAGCGATAGTCGGGCTGTTTGAAGATGGGGGACATGCGCAATGGGCCGCGTCAAAGTTCGGGGAGTATGATTTTATACATGTTTGCGGATAGAATTAGCGTTAAGGATAAACTTTACATTTTATAAAAACAACGGTAAGATGGATAATATAGATGTTAAAGGACATAAAAGGGGGAAGCTCTTTGCGCATCGGTCAGTTTACGGACACCTTTTTGCCCATTGTAGATGGAGTAGGCCGCGTTGTATATAACTACGCGGTGAATATAGCTGCCCTGGGGCACGAGTGCTATGTGATAGCGCCTATCGGCGAGACTGGGTACAGGGGGGGATTCCCTTTCGAGCTGATAGAATATGCGGGCATGCCGCTTGTTACGTCTACCCAGTATAAGGTTGGAATTCCGATCATGGACAGCCATTATCATAAACGGATGTCAGGAATAGAATTCGACGTTGTTCATTGCCACTCCCCGTTTATAGCGGGCCATGAGGCGCTGCGCATTGCTAAAAAGCAGCGCGTCCCCCTAATAGGCACATTTCACTCCAAGTACTACGATGATCTGTTCCATACAACGAAATCCGAGGTGATATCAACCCTCGGGGTAAAATACATAGTCGAGTTTTACAGCCACTGCGATGAAGTGTGGTCGGTCAGCCATTCGTCCGCGGAGGTGCTTAAGGGGTACGGATTCAAGGGTGAAATACAGGTAATGCCTAACGGAACCGATATAAGGCCCATCGACGACAGCACGGCGGATACTGCTGCAGAGCGTTTCGGGCTTACGGAAAGTCCGGCGCTCCTTTTCGTTGGCCAGATGCATTGGAAAAAGAACATAAAAAGAATACTTGAAGCAGCGGCAATGCTTAAAAAGGACGGCTCCGATTTCCGCCTGGTGCTTGCCGGCCAGGGGCCTAACAGAAACGAAATTGAGGAAAAAGCCGAGGAGCTGGATATCGCTGATGTAACTATATTTACAGGGCATATTGAAGACACGGCCCTGCTAGACGGACTGTACAGGAGGGCGGAGATGCTGGTATTTCCTTCTTTGTACGATAATGCGCCGATGGTTGTCAGGGAGGCCGCCGCCATGGAAACCCCTTCGATAATCGTCAGGGGCAGCAGCGCCGCCGAGGCAATATCCGACGGAGAGAACGGACTGCTCTGCGAGGATACGACGGAAAGCCTTTATGAAGCTATAAAGGCCGGCCTTGGCGATAAGGCAAGGCTCAGAACGCTTGGTATAAATGCCCGCAATACCATACCAATGGCCTGGCGCGATATTTTAGAGATGGCTATATCCAGATACGAGAAAACAGGGTTAAAGGGGCATTTGGAAGAAAAGACCAAACGCCGCAGGCGGCAACAGGAAACAAAAACCACAACCAATACAAAATAACTAAACGGTGATTGCATGACGAAAGTAAAAAAGAAACCCAATTTCAAGCTGATTTTTGGCACGGTGCTGTTTATTACCCTGGTCCTGTCCATAATCTATGCGGTTGTAAGCATGATTATGGCTCCAGAGGTTTCGGACGAACCATACGAAAAGATTAAAAGCGATTATTCACTGATGCTTTTGCAGTGTTCGCTTGGCATGGTCGTCATGTTTATTCCTTCGCTATTACAGAAAAAGCTGTCGCTGACCATACCAAACTACATGTTTGTCCTGTACTTCATCTTCTTGTTCTGCGCCATATATTTAGGGGAGGTTCAAGATTTTTATTTTATCATCCCATACTGGGACCTGCTGCTGCATACCTTCAGCGGGGCAATGCTTGGATCGCTCGGATTTACGCTTGTATCGCTGCTAAACAGCAATAAAAACGTTGACATGCATCTGTCGCCGTTTTTTATCGCGTTTTTCGCGTTTTGTTTTGCTCTTGCCTTTGGCGTGGTATGGGAGATCTACGAGTACACGGTTGACAGCGTAGCCGCTTTAAATATGCAGAAGTATGCATTGGAGGACGGCACCCTCCTTGTAGGACGGGAAGCCTTGGCCGATACCATGGAGGACTTGATAGTGGACGCTGTAGGGGCGCTGGTTATGTGCATATTTGGATATATATCGGTCAAGCGCAAGCAGGGAGGGAAAAATGAAGCATTAGGCGGGAAAACCGCTTAGGCTTAGCATGAATACCGACTTGGGATAAGCTAATATGGGGCGGGGGTAACAAATGAGAATAAGAATTATAGTGAAAAAGGTGTTGGACGCCTTTTTCATATATATTGCAATGTATATGTCAGGGGTGCTGATAAACAACGCCATGGTTGGAGGGGCGCTGTATCTGCTTGGCCTCATATGGCTGATCTATCTCAGGCTGTTTTCGCGGAGGGCCTCGATACCCAGGTTTATGGCAAAGCAGGGCGTTTTTATCCTGATATCAACGGTGCTTTTAAATATCGCGATTTTATTTGTGTACCCTGCCGTAGCAAAGAATAGGCTATCCATTGTACTGCTTGGTATGATCCTCTATATGGTGGTCTGGCAGTCGGCTACTGATTTAATAGCGATAAAATCAACGTCCAGGCGGTGCAGGCTATGGATAATTTTGGCGCATATCTGTTTTTCCGCGGCTGCCGCGGGCCTTATAGCGCTTTTTGATATAAGCGGAGGTGGCAATCTCCTGGTGCTGACGCTGTTGGGAAATGCGATAAGGGGCTTAATTCAATGCGTTGAGGCTTCCGATGATTCCGCTGCCGAATCCATGAAGGGGCTGGACGGGCTTATGGACATAAGCGCCTGCAGGACATACAACTATATGCTGAAAAACCTTATGATTGCCTTGAACATAGGAATAATATGCTATATTTGCTATATGAATCTGCAGCCCGGAGGAAACCCTATGGCTGATTTTCTTTACCTGCTGCTATGGCTGGCCGGCCTTGGATTCATGATACTTCTGTTGTGGCTGTTCCTCAGCAGGCGCATGGGCTCGAAATACGATAAGCCGTCGGTGTTCATCGTAGGCGCCCTTCTCTGGTGCCTGGCGTCAGTTGGCTATTATAACGGATGGTTCGCCCCGAACGCTATATTGTACATACTGTGGTGCGCGGGGCTTGGATGCATGCTATGCGTTCTTGTTAGCCTGGGGCAGGATATGCAGACGGTTGTTGCCTTTACAATGGATGAAAGCGAAAGCGTCGCGTACAGAAGAAACACCTATATTATGATAGAATGGTCGATTTTGCTCTCGTATCTTCTGCTTGTTGTAATGATGACGGTATCCGCGTTTGCTATTCAGGGCAAAATTGACGATGTTGAGGCAATGATAGGCGTAAAGGGTATATTCAACCTGGCGTTTTTGCTGCTGCCCGTGGTGTTCGTAATAATCGCCATGATTTATGCGATGCTGCAGCCGCTGGACAAACAGTATACGGCCAGGCTAAGGAAATACCGTGAGGAAACGTTGGGAGGCGTTGAAAAGCCCGAGGTAAGAAATCACCTGCTCTATAAGCTTAACAAGACCACGAAGCGCATTGGGATAAGGCTGTTATGCCTGATTCTACGTCCCTTTCTTCCATGTAAGGTTAAAAACGCGGATATAGTAAACCTTAAGAACGGGCCGGTTGTATTCGTATGCAATCATCTTGAGATACTCGGTCCTATGCTTACGGTGCTCTACATGCCGTTTTATTTTCGCCCCTGGATAACACATGAAATACTGGATATGGACAGCGTAAAAGAGCAGCTTAGGGACGGTGTGGACAGAATATTCAAATTTCTGCCCGCGTCCTGGCGTAAAGTTATTCTTTCCGCGGTTTGCAGGCCTGTTGTGTATGTGACAAACTCGCTGGATCCGATACCCGTGTACCGCGGAGGAATAAAGGACGTGCTTATGACCATAAGGATGAGCGTGGATGCTCTTAAGGAGGAGGATAACCTGCTGCTGTTTCCGGAAAACCCTTCAAAAGCATTCGGGGAGGGTGAAAAATATCCAACTGAGGGCGCGGCGGAGTTTTTTACCGGTTTTGCCCAAATAGGCGTGGATTATTATAGGGCGACAGGACGGTGCACAACCTTTTATCCACTATATATAAACAAAAAACTGAGGACCATGACGTTTTTTGACGGGGTTACCTATGATTGCAAAAATCAAAAGAGCGCCGAAAAGCAGCGCATAGCAAAACACCTTCACGACAGCATGGTACAGGAGCCGGGGAACAAACCGCCTTTTTCGGCGTGTCCCTAATTAATAAGCGCGGCAAGGTTTTGCAAAATACGATTGACTATTTTTAACCATTGATATTATAATGTAAACGAAAAAATCTCCGGAGGAAATATTGAAATGATACAGTTCGATTTAATCCGCGCCGCCGATCCGATATTGGCGGAGATGATGGAGGGCGAGCTGCGCCGTCAGCGCGACCATTTGGAGCTTATTGCTTCGGAAAACTTCGTATCGGAAGCCGTAATGGCGGCTATGGGAAGCCACCTTACAAATAAATATGCCGAAGGTTATCCCGGTAAGCGTTACTACGGCGGTTGCGAGATGGTTGACAAGGTTGAGGATCTTGCAAGGGACCGGCTTAAGGAGCTTTTTGGCGCAGAGCATGCTAACGTGCAGCCTCATTCAGGCGCCCAGGCGAATCTTGCGGTATACTTTTCTCTGCTAAACTATGGCGATACCGTTATGGGTATGGATCTTTCCCACGGCGGGCATCTCACGCATGGAAGCCCGGTCAACATGTCGGGCAAATACTTTAAGATAGTTCCGTACGGAGTAAGCAAGGAAACCGAACAGATTGACTATGACAAAATGCGCGAAATCGCGCTGGAGTGCAAGCCCAGGATGATTGTCGCGGGAGCCAGCGCGTACTCAAGAGCAATTAATTTTGAACGAATTTGTGAAATTGCCCATGAAGTGGGAGCATATTTCATGGTTGACATGGCGCATATCGCGGGCCTTGTCGCCGCCGGAGAGCATATGAATCCCGTACCTTACGCTGACGTCGTAACATCGACGACGCATAAGACCCTTCGCGGTCCAAGGGGAGGATTAATACTGTGCAAAGCCGAGCACGCAAAGGCCATTGATAAGGGCGTTTTCCCGGGCACCCAGGGCGGGCCGCTCATGCACATTATAGCGGCAAAGGCGGTATGTTTCCACGAGGCGCTTCAGCCCTCATTTAAAGAATACCAAAAGCAGGTGGTTAAAAACGCTGCCGCGCTGGCCCAGGCGCTCCAGGCCAACGGCATGAGGATAGTTTCGGGCGGCACGGACAACCATCTTATGCTCGTGGACCTGACGTCGACTGGAAGAACGGGAAAAGAGGTTGAGGCGCTGCTTGACCGGGCCAATATCACCGTAAATAAAAACACCATCCCGTTTGAAACAAGAAGCCCGTTCGTTACAAGTGGTATACGCATCGGCACCCCGGCGGTTACATCGCGCGGGTTCAACGAATCCGACATGCTGCTTATAGCGTCGTTCATAGCGCGCATTGTCGAGGGCGGTGAAGAAGCCGTTGAAGAGGTTAAAAAGGGCGTTTTAGCTCTTTGCGAGCAGCATCCGCTTTATTGACCGGATTCAATAAGCAAATGAGTAGAGGCGGGAAATGAACTCGTTCCCATTCCGTCGGCGGACACCTGCTTTTTTAATGCTGACAAGCGCTTATAGAGCGCATTAACAAAACGGAATATAAGTAAAGAGGTGCGGAATGAAAAAAGCAAAGGGTTTTATTGCCGAGTTTAAGAAGTTTATTTCCCGCGGCAGCGTCATAGACCTGGCCGTTGGCGTTATCATCGGCAGCGCCTTTACGGCAATCGTTACTTCCCTTGTCAACGATATTGTCATGCCAGCCATCGGCTGTATTTTTGGCGGTATTGACTTTACCAGCCTGAAATATGTCATTACCCCCGCTAGTGGGGATGTTGCGGAAGCGGCTATATACTACGGCAATTTTATTCAAAGCGTCGTTAACTTCCTGCTGGTTGCTCTTGTGATATTTATGGTAGTTAAGACGATCAACCGTTTCCATAAGAAGAAACAGGACGAGACGGAAACGGCCGCCGTTCCTGCCGAACCATCCGAGGATATCCTGTTGCTTAGGGAAATCAGGGACCTATTACAGAAAAACAAGGAACAATAACGGGTAACAGCTAAGAACCGTAAACGTTGTTGCATCATGGCCAAGGCGGGGACATTGCGTAAGCTTTATTGATATTCTGCTTGAACTAATGATTAATCAGGATACGTACGGTTAAAGATAAAGCCCGCTTCTGAGAGCGCGCTGGCCCCTGTTAATCGAAGCAGTCTTAATCCAGGCTGATTGCAATCCGGGATTTTAGATATACGGAAAACTCAGCGGCGCTATAACCAATAATCAATACCCACAATCTGAGCTCAGGACTTCTATCCGTCTTGGCTGTTTAGGTATAAAAGAATGTCGTACACTATACATAAATCACCTGTTATGAATGCTGAAAAGCTTACCTTTAAATGCCATTATGCATATCATTTTACATGGACATTTTATTTGCCTACAGCCTTTACAGATCTCGACTATATGTTATAATCCAACCATGAAAAAAGAGATTTATAAGAGAATAGCATTATTTGCCGCCATGGTTTCCATGCTTATTACCTTCTGTGCCTCCTGCGGGTATTTGCAATCGGGGTCGGTCCAAGGCGGGATTTATATTAACGAGGCAATGTCGTCTAATTCGCTTACCCTTATCGATGAAAGCCTTGGCAGTGCGGACTGGGTTGAGTTCTACAACTCAACGGGCAGGCCTGTTAATCTGAACGGGTATGGTTTGAGCGACAACATAAGGGAGCCGGGCAAGTGGCGCTTTCCCGACGTTACCATTGGAGCCGGAGAGTACTTGATTGTATTTTTCTCAAAATACAGCGGTGATCTGCCCGACGGAGTGCTATGCACAGGCTTTGGCCTGAGCAGGGCGGGGGAGATAATTTGCTTTACGGATGAAAACTACAATATAATACAGCAAATGGAACTCCCTGCCCTGAAACCCGATATGTCATGGGCGCGCAGGGACGACGGAGGCTATGGCTATTGCGGCGCGGCAACGCCGGGTGAACATAATTCTACCGATATAGTTGACTCAATCGACGACGTGGTTGGGTTTTTAGGCGGCAATGGCCTCGTCATATCGGAGGTTATGCCTGTAAACGATGCCTCCTATGAATTCGACGCCGGCTATTATCCATGGCTTGAGCTTCATAACCCAACGGATAAAGAAATAAGCTTAGGCGAATATATGCTCAGCGACGATCCGAACAGGCTGGACAGATGGAGGATACCTTCAGTCAATCTTGAGCCAGGCGGATACACGGTTATCTATATAAGCGGCCGCGACAGCCAGGACGGACAGCTGCATACTTCATTTAAGCTGGGCAGCGACGAGTTTGGGGTTTATTTAACCAATAACGCCGGCGAGCTTTGCTCGTATCTGACCTGGGAGGAGGGAATATTTGATGGAGTGGCCGTGACAAGCTCCGGCTATACGGTTTACGCTACACCAGGCGCGGAAAACTCGCGCGAAGTGTTTAGCAGCCTTTCGATTACCACGATGGGAGCCGAGGACCCGATACGTATAAACGAGGTGCTCCCCAAAAATCAGTACAGTGTAATGGATTCAGACGGTGACAGGCCGGAATGGGTTGAACTTTACAACTCCTCCCAGAACAGCGTTTCATTAGGAAAGTACTATCTTTCGGATAATGTCGGCAATCATACCAAATGGGCTTTGCCTGACATAGAATTGAAGCCCAGAGAGTATCTTTTGATATATCTGTCCGGGAAGGACAGGCGCGACGGCGAACTCCACGCTTCATTTGGGTTGTCGGACCGCGACAGCGTGTTAACCCTGTTTTGTATTGACGGGATGCGTATTGACACTATAGAATTGCCTGAAAATATTGGAAAAAATGTATCCATAGGCAGGGATTCTTCCGGCAGGCAGGTGTATTATTCACAGCCTACGCCCAATGGAGAAAACAATACGCGAAGCTTTGACAGCGCTGATATGGTTAGCCTTACTGATATGAACGGATTGTATATAAGCGAGGTCTGCGGAGTTAACACTCCAAAGAGCGGCCAGGACGACTGGATTGAGCTTCATAATGCGGGCGGGAATGATATAGACCTTACCGGCTGGTATCTTTCAGACGACGTTGACAATCCGCTGGGATATACGCTGCCGGATCTAACCGTTAAAGCGGGAGGATATGCCGTAATATATGCATCGGACTCAACAAGGCCGTCAGGCAAGCCATACGTGGGTTTTGGCTTATCCGGATCCGGCGAAACGCTGATACTCAGCGACCCGAATGGTGTAGTATACGACGTGTTCCATACTGGAGCGTTGCGCAGTGGTGTAACCTCGGGCAGACTGGCAGGCAGCGACGGCAGGGTTTTTTTCTCTTCCGCTTCAAAGGGGTATTCAAATGATTCTCCCGCATATTCGGGGTATGTTTCTGAGCCGCTGTTTTCCAACCGGGAACTATACCATAGCTCCGGCTTTGAGCTATCCATTTCGTGCCGGACAGCGGGCGCAACCATATATTATACGCTTGACGGGACTGAGCCTACAGAGCGGTCGGAACAATATACAGGACCGATAGAGATAGATAAGAATGCGGTTGTACGTGCGATAGCCACAGCGGATGGACGCCTTGACAGCGGGATCGCCACCTCCACCTATCTGTTTGAGGAACCTCATACGCTGCCTGTGGTATGCCTTACGTTTGATCCCGCTGACTTTTCGGCGGTTTATGCCGCCACTACTCGCGACCAGAGGGTGGAGCGCGGCGCTTTCGTTGAATACTATGAGTCTGACGGAGGACTCGGGGTTAAATTTCCATGCGGCGTTCGCGCAAACGGTTCGGGTACGCTTGTCGCTCCTCAGAAGTCGCTGGCGATAAAGTTAAGGGCTGGTTACGGGAGGCAGGAGGTCACATATCCGTTTTTTGGAGAATACGAGATCAAATCGTTTCAAAACCTTGTTTTAAGGAATTCCGGCCAGGACAGGGATGGCGCGCGGGTGCGTGACGCCGTTTGCATGAGAATGGTGGAAGGTTTGAATATAGATAATTGTGCGACAAGGCCGGTTGTTGCCTATATAAACGGCAAGTACTGGGGGATATACGACCTGAATGAAGATCAAAACGCGGATTTTCTCGCGGCTCACTATGGCGTGAACCCAGACGAGGTAGATATAATACGCAGGAATACCGGCGCCTTGGAGGGGAGCAGCGCGGATATCAAGAGGGTAAGGGATTTCGCGGGCAGCCGGAATTTATCAAATGATGAGCTGTTTAAGCAGTATCTGGAATGGGTTGATGTCGATTACTTTACCGATTACTTAATAGCGCAGATCTACTTCTGCAACGGCGATATGTTCAATCAAAAATACTGGAGGTCGCATGATTACAGAGTAAAATGGAGACCGGTTTTCTATGACCTTGACTTTGGCCTTAGCGGCTCTCAAAACTTGCTATACGATTATTTCAATCCCGTAGGCGTACCTTCCGCGAACGGCTCTTTGACGGACATGAGATTATACGTAGGGTTGGAAAAGAATGCGGAGTGGAGGGAGTTTTTTATAGAGCGATACATATATGTTATGTACAATGTATTGACGCCCGAGAGGATGGTGACGATTCTTAACGACTATGTAAAAGAGCTTGAGCCTGAAATGGAGAGGCATATTAAGCGGTGGTATTCACCACGGTCCATGGATTTGTGGAATTCAAAGGTGGAGGCTGTTAAGTCCTTTATTATGAATAGGCGCGAAAAGGCCATAAGCCAGCTTAAAGGCTATTTTGACCTCAGTGACAGTCAGATTCAGGAGTATGTTAATAAGGCTACAAAAGAACATAGTTAAAGAATCGCTCGAAATATATCAAAATTGCGTAAAAAAGCAGTTGACAAGTAAAAGATGATTTGGTAGACTAAACGGGCTGTCAGGGAGACAGCACAAAGCGCACCTTGAAAACTGTATAGTGCGAAACGCAAGAAAGAGACAGCGAGCCGGGGGAGAGCCTCGGCGAAGTCGGGGGGAGAGCCTCGGCGAAGTCGGGGGGAGAGCCTCGGCGAAGCCGGGGGGAAGAACCTCGGCGAGTCGGGGGAGACCTGGGTAAAGCCAGGGGGACCTCGGCGAAGCCAGGGGAGGACCCTGGCGAGAGAAGAGTGGAAGGCTGGGGAGTTGAAAGATGAACCAGCTGGAATAAACAGGAATTGAACATAAGAGTTTGATCCTGGCTCAGGACGAACGCTGGCGGCGTGCTTAACACATGCAAGT
>UQXE01000011.1 GCA_900544965.1 uncultured Eubacteriales bacterium
AGTAAAAGCCAGCCTGATAGTTGCTTGCAACCGAAGGCTGGCTTTTGCGGGTTAAACTCACTAAGCGCTGAACAGCGCTTAGTGAAAGGCCTATGGCCTTATTTGCGGGTTAAACTCGCAAAGTGCTGAACAGCACTTTGCGAAAGACCTTTTTACCGCTGGTTTTTGAGCTGTTATAGACATATGGCAAACCTGCCCAAACTTGCCTTGAATAAAGGATGTTAATGGGATATAATAATCGTGTGACAGGAGGTGGATTATATGCCACTGGATGAAACCAGAAAGACGGCGCAGTTTAAGGTTCAAAAGGAAAAACGCACGGCAAGGGAGATATTGCTGAGCGTTTACGCGTCCATGCATGAAAAGGGGTACGACGCGGTTAATCAAATCGTGGGCTACCTTATTTGTGGCGACCCAACCTACATCACCAGCTATAACAACGCGAGATATTTGATACGGATGCTTGAAAGGGACGAGCTCATCGAAGAACTCGTCAGGTCCTATATAGAAAATAACGCAAAGCCGGCGGCGGACAAGCCCAACGGCATGGATTGATCCTTTGAAATACAATACTCTTGGAAGGTCGGGAATAAGGGTATCCAAGCTGTGTTTTGGAACGCTTACCATGGGTCCGCTTCAAAAATCAATGTCTGTAAAAGAAGGCGTAAAATTATTGGAACGGGCTTTTTCACATGGCGTAAACTTTGTGGATACGGCGGAAATATACGGCACCTATCCGTATATAAAAGAAGCGCTTGCGATAAAGCCGGATACCGTAATATGTACAAAATCGTATGTGTATGACAGGGATACCGCAGATAAAAGCCTTCGTGCGGCGTTCAGCGGGATTGGACGCGATTATATAGACATATTTCTCCTTCATGAGCAGGAGAGCGGCCATACGATACGCGGACATATGGAAGCTGTCAAATATTTGCTCACAATGAAGGATAAGGGGTATATAGGGGCGGTTGGGCTGTCAACCCACTATATAGCATGTATGAAAGCGGCGCTTATGTATGACGAGCTTGAGGTGCTGTTTCCCCTTATAAACAAGACGGGAGTGGGAATTGCCGATGGGTCGTCCGAGGCCATGTTAAAGCAGATAAGAGCGGCTCATGACTTGGGCAGGGGTGTTTTTGCTATGAAACCGCTTGGCGGGGGACACCTTATACCGGACAGGGCGGCGGCGCTTGAATTCATATTGGGACTAGATTGCGTAGATTCGGTTGCCATTGGCATGCAAAGCATAGCGGAGGTAGACTATAACTGCACTGTATTTTCAGGAGACGTACCCGACCAAAAGACTGCCGAAGAAACCCAAAAGGCGCCCCGAAGGCTGCTGATTCATGATTGGTGCGAGGGGTGCGGAGCATGCGTAGGCATATGCAAAAACGGTGCGCTGGCGCTTGTTCACGGGAAAGCTGTTGTAAACCATGAAAAATGCGCGCTATGCGGATATTGTGCGCGGGTATGTCCCCAATTTTGTATAAAGGTAGTATGATGAGGTATTGATAATGAAACGAGTTCTTGCATTGGATGTAGGCGATAAAAGAATTGGCATCGCCATCAGCGATCCGCTGGGCTTTACTGCGCAGGGGCTTATGACCTATAATCGCTGCGGCGATCCTGTAGAGGACGCGGCGTATATTCGCGGCATAGCGGAACGCTATGCTCCTGTAAAGCTTTTGTTTGGCATGCCAAGGAACATGGATGGCAGCTATGGCGGCGCGGCTGAGAAGGTGAAAAGTTTTTCAGCTCTGGTTATGGAAGGCCTTGACGTGGAATGCGACTTTTATGACGAGCGTTTGACTACGGTAACGGCGGAAAAGGTGCTCTATGACGCGCGTATGGACTGGAAAAAGCGCCGTAAGGTTGTTGATAAGCTGGCAGCAGTTGTTATACTCCAGGGATACCTGGATTCAGGAAAAGCAAATTAATTGGGAGAGGGATAATATATGACTGTGGATATGGATTTTGTAACCTTAATTAACGACGAAGGAAAAGAGGAGCGTTTTGAACATGTGCTGACGTTTGAATATGAGAAGGAAAGGTACACTGCGCTTGTGCCAGAGGGGCAGGCTGAATGCGAGGAAGCGGAGGTAATCATACTTCATGTTGTAAAAGATGAAGCGGATAACGATATTTATGTTACCGTAGATAACGAGGTTCTGCTTGAAGAGGTTTTCGATGAATTCCTGTCGCTGATGGATGAAATAGAGGGAGAGGAAGAATAACAATAAAGCTGTTATCCCCAAAAATAACGTATTATATGTATAATTCGCAACCATTTTATGGAATATACGTTATATCAATATGAGTGGTTCTACGCTTTTGGGGGTAACGCATCATGATTACAAAAGGTAAAAAGGCTTTGCTGGCCGCCCTACTGTTCGCCCTTCTGCTTATATCCTTTGCACTGGGAGCTATAAGCGGCATGTCGTCAAGGAAGACGGGAAACGGAACTGATATAGAATTTTATACGGATAGCAGTTCATATCCAAACGGCGCGGAATCTATAACGCTCATAGTCAGCAATCGGTCCGGAGCCTCGTTTAAATACGATAAAAAATTTGAATTGGAAAGGCTTTCCGGGGACAGATGGGGGGACATTGAGTTTAATGATGTAGGATTTGTGGATTACGCTGCGGATTCAGTATTGCACCCCCTTTCCACATGCGAATGGAATTTAGAAATAGGATCTATGGCCGGCGGACTTGGGTCGGGAAAGTACAGAATAAAGAAGCTCTTTTTTGACCCGCATGATGAATCCCGAGTGCTTGAGAGAATTGCGGAGTTCTCAATAGCTATGCCTTAACCATTTTGGCGGGATAAATGGGCGGTTAGATTTGACAGGGCTAATAAGCCGCGCGCTTTTCAGGGACTGGTGCAAACTATAACAATCCATACTAATTCGAGGTTTAATATGACAAATTTTAGTCTATTTACTTAATTGCTATAAGTTTTGCCCTTTTTTTACTTGCATGCAAACCCAACCTATGCTATAATTCCAAAGTTAAAACGCACTTGCGGTGATCTGCAAAAGGTTGCCCGCCTCACGGTGGGTTTTCTGCTGATATGAAACGCAAGGTGGAAAAAACAAGGAGGAATTAAAATGTCAGTAATTTCAATGAAGCAGCTCCTCGAAGCGGGAGTTCATTTTGGTCATCAGACGCGCCGTTGGAATCCGAAGATGAAGGAATACATCTTTACGGAACGCAATGGTATCTATATCATTGACCTTCAAAAGACCGTTAAGAAGATCGACACCGCTTACTCGTTTGTTCAAGAGGTTTCGGCAAACGGCGGCAACGTATTGTTCGTTGGAACCAAGAAGCAGGCTCAGGAATCAATAGAGCAGGAAGCGAAGCGCTGCGGCATGTATTATGTAAACCAGCGTTGGCTTGGCGGTATGCTTACCAACTTTAAAACAATCCAGACCAGGATTGCCAAGCTTCGTAGAATTGAACAGATGGAGGAGAACGGAGATTTTGACCTGCTGCCCAAAAAGGAAGTAATTAAGCTTAAAGCGGAGCAGGAAAAACTGGAAAGGAACCTTGGCGGTATCAAGGATATGAAGCAGCTCCCAAGCGTAATGTTCGTGGTTGACCCCCGCAAGGAGCATATAGCCGTGCTGGAGGCGATTGCGCTTAAGATACCGATTGTTGCCATAGTCGATACCAACTGCGATCCTGACGAAATTGATTATGTAATTCCAGGAAACGACGATGCTATTAGGGCTGTAAAGCTGATTGCCGGCAAGATCGCGGACGCGGTGCTTGAGGGCAAACAGGGAGAACAGTTTGAGACGGACGACGAGGTTCAGAAAGAGCCCAGTGATGAAGTTGAAGCACCCGATGATTTTTAATTAATAATAAACTGATAGCCGGAGGGCTTCGACCCTCCGGCATTGTCCTAAAAATTAAGGAGGTATGAATAATGGCGGAATTTTCAGCAAAAGACGTAATGACCCTGCGCGAGATGAGCGGAGCAGGAATGATGGACTGTAAAAAAGCTCTTTTAGAGTGTGAAGGCAATATGGAAAGGGCCATGGATTACTTAAGGGAGAAGAGCCTTGCGGCCAGTGCCAAAAAGGCTGCCAGGATAGCCGCCGAGGGAATAGTAGACTCCTATGTGCATATGGGAGGAAAGATTGGCGTTTTGGTTGAAGTCAACTGTGAAACGGATTTTGTAGCAAAGACCGACGACTTTAAGACCTTGGTCCATGATATTGCGATGCATATTGCGGCGGCTAAGCCAACATGTGTTTCAAAGGAAGAAGTAAACCAGGAAGATATTGAAAAAGAAAAGGAAATACTTCGCGCACAGGCCATGAACGAGCCCAAGCCCAAACCTGAGCATATAATTGAAAAGATGGTCGAAGGCCGTATAGAGAAATATTACAAGGAAGTCTGCCTGCTGGAGCAGCCGTTTGTAAAGGATCCGGATAAGACCGTAGGCCAGCTTATAAACGAGTCGGTTGCCAAAATCGGCGAGAAGATAAGCGTTCGCAGATTCGTTCGCTATGAGATGGGCGAAGGCCTGCAAAAGCGTGAGGACAACTTCGCTGAGGAAGTTATGAGCCAGATGGGGAAATAAATGTAAACCACCAACTTTGGATTTCCTAATTTACAAAATTCGTTTTCCAAAGTGGTGAGAACTGAAGTATATAAAGAAGAGCCACAAAAAAGTAGTAGTATATGTATTCGATCTACTACTACTTTTTTGTGCGTTAAACTACAGGTTTGGATGGTGGGGCGGATAGGCAAGTGACAACAGGTAGCAGGCTATAAGCTTAGCACCTTTGGACGACTAAAATAATAGGTTTTAAGCCGCTTTTACACGGAACGATCAACTCCAACACTACCCACAAATACGCTTAATATAGGCGTTTAATAGGGGTATGAGCGGATGGATAGCACAGGCAAGTAGCTGGGTGAAACCCACGCGCTTGCGAGAGCCAAAATATTGAGGTTTAAGCTGTATTTCCAAGGCGTTTTGGACAAAATTCTACACCAGCAAGTAAAAGAGTGCTTTAAATGGGCTTTTAATTAGTGTTTGTAGGTAGTTTGATTACATGCATGTTCAGGCCGTTGATGCAGATGACATATTGTACGTATGCATTAATGGTTCCTAAGTGAATCACTTGGCAAGTGAATGATGGTATTGATTTGATCTTTTAAATAAGATCATAAATTCGGCAAGGTCATACTTCATGAAATACATTGGAATGTTGAATAGGGATTCATGACTTAAAAAACTGTCTATTCAATGAATAGTATTGTTTTCTGAATAACTGATTTTGGGAGATATTAAAAGATTATAGGCCATTATGGTAGCACGATCTTTTTCATGGTTAAAAAAAGCATTTGTAAAAAAGCAAATATAAATACATACCCAGAATTTTGTACATACTAAATATAGCTTGACAATACATTTTATATAAAGTATTCTAAAAATATATTAGTAAGAAAGGTAGGTTTATAATATGAAAACGAAAATTATATGTAGTGTAATGGTGTTAATTATTCTGATATCGGGTTTTCCTTCTGCATTAGCATTGGCCGAAACACAAAAATCTATACCCGCCGACTTGCAGGCCTTAATTGATAAAGCCTATGATCCAAACAATGATATCAGTGAATCAGATGAAAGAAAATACGCTATTGGGATTATTATTGGTGAAAAGGGTGATTTTGTAAAATTTGAAAAGGACTTATATAACTTAATAGCCACTTATAGAACAAAGGCATAGTATTATAGTGTAATATCTTAACTAGTTAAAAAGGAGGGGCAAAAATGAGATATAAAAAAACCGTAATATTACCTATGCTTTGTGTTTTTGTGGTGCTGTCGATATTATTTCTGTCAGCCTGCTCAAAAGAACCTAATATCAATGAAGATATGAAGCGCTTCTATGAGGGCAATAAAGATAAGTTGCCAGAGTGGATGACCGAGAGTAATTATCGTGATGTGTTACGACCATATTTTGAGGATGGGAATCTTAGCGGATCACCAGTCGGAAGCGAATCTTCTCGTTTTACACCAGATGAATACACAACATTCTATGATCTTCTAAAAACGTTCATGGATGAAAACGGATACTTCGACCCTCAGTAATACTTCAAAACTCATAAACTGATTAAACGCGCTATGCAATTCTGCTGGCGCGTTTTTATTTGGATGGCATAAGCTGCTTAATGGATTGTAGTTGCGCTTTGCGTGGGAAGAAAAAGAGTATGACTTTGATGAAATTCATAGGCAAAGATACTATACTGGACTTATAACATCAAGGTTCAGATGTTGAAAGTTTCACCAATTGCGAACAGCACAATAAAACGCGGCCACTGGGCGGATCTGTTTAGGTATACGCCATATTTAAGTGCGTAGCACATTAGGGATTGCCTATTTTCATGTCTTGTGTTACTCTTGCCACGGGGGATTTGCACTCCCTTTGGATTATGAGGTTCTTGCTAAACTTATAATAACCGATTTGTGAAGCTACTTCATCCTTTTTCCTCTATCTGTCTAATATGTATTGTAATCCTACAGAGAAAGATTTTAAATATTTTGCCGCATTGAGGAAATATAAGCGTTAGTTATGCTATAATTATGATGTTATATGGATATAGGAGGAAATCTATGACACCACAATATAAACGAGTGCTGCTGAAGCTTAGCGGAGAGATGCTTGGCAAAGGCGGCAAGGTTCTATCGGACGAGTCCTTGCGCAATACCGCGGAACGTATAAAGCTGTTGCATGATATGGGCGTTGAGATCGGTATTGTGGTTGGCGGCGGCAATATAATGAGAGGAAGAAGCGCAGAAGGTATGGACAGAAACCGCGCCGATCACATGGGAATGCTATCCACGGCCATCAATTCGTTGGCGCTTCAGGACGCCATTGAGAGGGCGGGTATGCCGTGTACGGTTCTTTCCGCTGTTGAGATGCAGCGATTTTGCGATACCTACAGCGCGCGCAAGGCAAATTCTGAACTATCAAAATCAAATGTTGTGGTGTTCGCATGTGGAACGGGCATACCGTTTTTTTCAACCGATACAGCCGCGGCGCTGAGGGCGCTGGAGATTGGCGCGGATGCGCTCCTGCTGGCAAAGAGCGTAGATGCAGTATATTCGGCGGACCCAAAGCTTCATAAGGACGCCGTCAGGTATTCGAAGCTTACATATGATAAAGTTATCAGGGACAACCTAAAGGCTACGGATATATCAACAATAACGCTTTGCAGAGAGCATAATATGCCGATTCTGCTTTTTTCAATGGCGGACGCCTCGAGCTTTATAGAAGCGGTATGCGGAGGAAATTCCGGCACGATTATAAGCGGTCAATGATTTATTTATAATTGATTTTGATGAATGTTTTGGGTAAAATGTAATTTAAGACGCCTATAAGAAACGGAGGTAATATTGTGGATATAATCTCAGTAGCAACGGATAAGATGGGTAAAACAACATCTGTATTAAAGCGGGATCTGGGCGCAATACGAGCAGGCCGCGCCAATCCGCAGGTGCTGGATAAAATCATGGTGGATTACTACGGCACCCCTACCCCAATAAACCAGATGGGCAATATAAGCTCTCCAGAGGCGAGAATGCTTGTAATTTCGCTTTGGGATGTTAAGCTGATACCACAGGTTGAAAAGGCGATACAGAAGTCGGATTTGGGGATAAACCCCACAAACGACGGCAAGTTCATACGGCTGATATTTCCTGAACTCACTGAGGAAAGGCGCAAGGAACTCGTAAAGGTGGTGCGCAGAAAGGGAGAGGAAGCAAAGGTGGCTATCCGCTCCATCCGAAGGGACTCGAACGAGCAGATTAAGAAATCAAAAAAGGATGGGGAAATAACCGAGGACGACCAGCGGGAACTGGAAGAGGAGGCTCAAAAGCTGACCGATCGGTATATCAAGGATATTGATAAAATCATTGATGAAAAGGAAAAGGAGATCATGGAGGTTTGATTCGTGTGCTTGGTTTTGCACTGGGCGATGCGGTAAGCGAGCTGAAAAAGGCCGGCTATGATGTCGCCGTTGTTGAGGTAAGCGCGAAGAAGCGAATTGACGGTGGAGAAGGCCGCGTAATACGGCAGCGCAAGCTTCAGGACGGACGCATAGAGCTGTCATATTCACTGTTTCATACCGACATATACAGCAGAGCTTAAGGTTCTAAACTTTATTACTGGTTTTGGCGGATGAAGCGATAATATGATTTATATTGCTTCATCCTTATTTTAACTTCCTTCTGTCTTGATTTAACTGTGCAATCATGATATAATAAAACCAAACGTTAACGTGGAGGTAGTATAGATGGCTAAAGGCGGTTTCCCGGGAATGGGCGGTAACATGCAGCAGCTAATGAAGCAAGCTCAGAAGATGCAGGAAAACATGGCTAAGCTTCAGGATGAAATAGGGAATCGCGAGTTTAGCGTATCCGCTGGCGGCGGAGCCGTAACGGTAGTAATTTACGGACGCAAGGAGCTTAAAAGCATTGAGATCAGTCCCGAATGCGTTGATCCGGACGACATAGAAATGCTAGAGGATCTTATTATCAGTGCGGTTAACGAGGCTATACGTGTGGCGGATGAAACCATGAATAGCGAAATGGGCAAGCTTACCGGCGGCGTGAACCTGGGAATCTAGCGTTTTTACGGGTTTATGTGCCGGATCAAGAATAAGATTTTAGGCGGTTGGTACAGAGATATATGAATCCAGCGATAGAACCTATTCGCAATTTAGCTTCTCAGCTTGCCAGATTGCCTGGAATAGGAGGTAAAAGCGCATTAAGGCTGGCCTATCACATTCTTGACATGCCGGACGTTGCGGCACGAGAGCTTGCCAGCGCGATCACGGATGCGAGGGATAAGGTACACTACTGCGCGGTTTGCGGTAATTACACAGATGTTGAGCCCTGCGCGATATGCGCGGACGAACAGCGGCGAGGTGACATAATATGCGTTGTTGAGGACGCAAAAGATGTCTTGGCAATGGAAAAGATGCGGGAATTCCATGGGAAATACCATGTGCTTGGCGGTGTGGTTTCTCCTATAGATGGAATCGGGCCGGAGGATTTGCGCATTGAAGAGCTGGTTTGCAGGATACAGGCGGCTCCTGTCAAAGAAATAATAATAGCAACCAATCCCGATGTGGAAGGCGAGGCCACCGCATCCTATATAGCAAGGTTGCTTAAACCGTATGGCGTCAGGATTACAAGGATAGCGCATGGGATACCCATAGGTGGAAACCTTGAATACGTAGATGAAATGACGCTGTTTAAGGCTATGGAAGGACGGAGGGAGATATAGGCTATATAATGCTACTCGGTTTTATAGAAGGCCAGCTTATGGGGCAATTTGGGAGGTGAGCGCGGATGAAAAGAATAATGGTTGCCATTATAGCAGCTATGGTTGCTTGCTTTATGTTATGCTCATGCATGGCGCCGACGATACCAACCGTGCCTGTCAGCGTTACTACGGGCGAAGCTGCTATGAAGGAAGCGAGAAAGTATTATAGAGAGTCTTCGTGCGTATTATATGCGCGGTGCATAAAAACCCATGAGGTCAAAAGAGAAGACGGTACGGTATATTATTGCGACGATGTTCTGGTCCTTCAGCCATTGGTTGGAAACGCGAATATGGGGTCGATAGTCCACTGCGTGTCCTCCGGACTCAAGAGCGGGACAAATTATCTTCTGTATTTAAATCAAAATGAGTATGGCGAGTATACCTTGCTGACTGAAAAGCCGCTTAAGGTAGTAAACGATAATGTGATCTGGCTTGACGGTACGGTCATACCTTTGGCACAGTTGCGCAACGATATCCAGGAGATGGAAACCGTTATTATAGCTCCCGGAGAGACTTACATATATAACGATATGTCAGAGTTGGTTGAAGCGGCAGATTATATATTTACCGCCAAGGTCTTAAGCATGCCGGGCATGGAGAGCGCAACATTCAGGTATCAGTCGATGGGTTCCACCGTAGAAAGCGACGTTGACGCTTCAATAGTATCCTTGTATATCCGACGTGTGGCAAAGGGTGACTTGGAGCGCGGAAGTATAATTGACGTGGTGTACACGCAAAAGCCCTATATGAATGTAATTGATGCGCTGACCCATCAGGATCACCAGATTGATACAGGAGATGTACAGCGGCTTGTTAAAGGACGGGAATATGTATTTTTCCTTATGGACAGCCCGAGTCCAAATCAACACTACCTGTTTATGGTTAACCCGGTTCAGGGCGCAATATCTATATCTGGAAACGACCTGATCGTTTTAAGCAGCAACAAGGCTGCGTATGGAAAGTATTCAACCGAAATGATTCTGTTTCATGCAATAGATAATATGTTAAAGTATTAAAAGGTTGCAAACACCATAGCTTTAGTGATAAACGGCCAAAACTTTGGCCGTTTATCCATATGAGGCACATTCGTTTGCATAGTATTAACGCCGAGTATAAAGGCGGGTTGACAATAGGAATATATAATCTGGTATGATTTGGACAGATGAACAAAAAAAAGCCATATCAGGCTGCGGAAACCTATTGATTTCCGCGGCGGCAGGCTCGGGCAAAACCGCTGTTTTGACAGAGCGCATAGCTCGGCTTACTGCTCAGGGCGCTTCTATAGGCGACTTTCTGGTAGTTACGTTTACAAGGGCTGCCGCTGATGAAATGAAAAAACGCATAGGGCAGCGTCTGATGGCGCTGTCCTACGAGTGCAGCGATAAAGCGGTAAAATCGCATCTGCAGGCGCAGGCCCTGGAATCTCACAATGCCCATATTTCAACGCTGCACTCCTTTTGTACCGACCTTCTCAGGCGCCATTTCCACGAGGCGGACCTTGACCCTGCGTTCAGGGTGGCTGACGAATCCGAGGCCTATGTAATGCGGCTTGATGCCCGTGACGCCATGCTGGAGCAAAGCTTTTCGAGCGACCGCATAGGAACGCAGGCGCTTATAGACCTGTTTGGCGGCGAAACGGGCTTTATATCCGCTGTGGAAAGTATATATTCGTACATGTTTTCTAGGCCTGAACCGTTCGGTTGGCTTTCCGGCGCCGTTGAGAGATATAACCGTGGAGCTGAGGAACTTAAAAAATCCGACGAAATCAAATCGCTTATAGACAATGCGCACGCCGAGCTGGATTCCGCGATATCAGAGCTTATTCATGCGCGGGATTGTACGGAAAACATAAAGGTATGCTCGGTAATCGACGATGATATGATGCAGCTTAGGGCGCTTACACTTATCAAGGATTATGACAAATATAGGGAGGCTGCCAGTGCGGTCAAGTTCAAACGCCTGGATGGATGGCCGCGAGGAACGCCCGAGGAGGACAAGCGCGCTGCAAAGGATGCGCACGACCTTGCTAAAAAACTAGTTAAGGATCATGCTGAGAACTTTGGCCGTTCGCTTGAAGAGTGCGCAGCGCAACTGAACAGTTTATACCCTGTCATGAAGGCCCTGTATGTTTACCTTATAGGTTTTCACGAGGCTTATACGTCGATAAAGGAGACTGCCGGCGTAATAGACTACTCGGATATGGAGCATAGGACACTTAAAGCGCTGTCAGATGAACGTATCGCACAGGAGTACCGCGACCGTTTTAAATATATATTTGTAGACGAGTATCAGGATTCAAACCCTGTTCAGGAGCGCATTCTGGACGCCGTTAAGCGCGGGGATAATCTCTTTTTGGTCGGCGACGTAAAGCAGTCGATCTATAGCTTCAGGCTTGCAGACCCGACCCTGTTTATGGATAAATATTATCGGTACGATGGTCTCGCAGGCGGGCGGATTGATCTTAATGTGAATTTTCGCAGTTCATCAAAGGTCATCGGAGCTGTCAATGAGGTCTTCTCACATATAATGAACCGTAATACCGGAGGGATTGAATATGATGCCAGCGCCGCTTTGGTGATGGGACGAAGCGGCTGTTTGGGCGGAGCGGAGCTGCATCTTATTGATCTAGACGGATCTGAGGATGACGATCAGATCCAAGGCGATGAGATAAACGATGCCCAGGCCCTTGGCAGGGACGAGATGGAGGCGTTAGCAGCGGCGCGCAGGATAAGAGAGCTGATCAGCAATGAAATGCTTGAGGACAAAAGCACAGGGGAAAAAAGGCCTTACCGGTATTCCGATTTTGTAGTCCTGCTTAGAAACAACAGGTTGGCGTCGGTCTGGTTAAAGGCGCTTGCCATGGAAGGAATACCTGCGTATGCGGAACACAATGGCGGCAGCTATGAGTCCATTGAGGTCAGGGTATTTATCAACCTTCTTAGGGTTGTGGATAATAGGCACCAGGACATCCCTCTTTTAAGCGTGCTTAGATCTCAAATCGGCGGCTTTACCATGGATGAGTTAATCTGGCTTAGGACACACAGCAGAGGAAAAACTTTTTACGAGGCCATGACGCAGTCGGCCGGACAGGACGGCCGACTAGCCGATAAAATAAAAAGGTTTACGGCTAAGCTTGACACGTGGAGCAAAAAGGCTAACCTGTATAGCGTTGATGAACTGATAGGAGCAATCCTTGAGGATACGGGATATTATCTCATAGTTTCTGCGCTGCCTGGAGGCGAGCAAAGATGCGCGAATCTCGACGCGCTCTGTGAACGGGCCGCGTCATTCAGCCGTTCGTCCCGAAATGGGCTGCACAGCTTTATCAGCTTTATAGATAAGGTAAGCGATAACGTATCCCTGGGCGCGTCTCAAAGCATTGGAGCTAACGTTGTCAGGATTATGACCGTACACAGAAGCAAAGGGCTGGAATTCCCCGCCGTGATATTGGGAGGGACCGGATCCAGCTTCAGATTTATACGAGAACTCAGACAGAGCTCTGTTTTATGCGATGGCAAATTCGGAATTGGAATTTTGGCGTTAAAGGGCAACATTAGGATAAGAACTATATACAGGAGCGCGATAGAGGCGGCGGCCTATAAAAAACAGCTTGCGGAGGAGATGCGTTTGCTTTATGTAGCTATGACGCGGGCAATGGACAGAATAATAATGATAGGAGGGATAAGGGGTGCTGAAAAAAAGCTGGCTGCGCTGGACAAGCCGTTGACCGATGGAGCGATAAACAAATCAAAATCATTTTTGGACTGGATTTTGCTGGTTCTGATGAATACCGCAAACGGGAACTCGTTCAGGCGGCGTCTGGGCATGACAGGCATTGCGGGAAATTGTATAATTGATGGATTTTGGTATAATGCGAAGGCTTTTGCTCTTTCAAATCTTGATATGGAGCAGGACGCTTTTGAGGAATGGGCAAGCGCTGAAATCGATATATATGATGGCAGGTATGACGATACATTTACATGGGAATACCCATATAGGGATGACACCCTGATTCCTTCTAAATTAACGGTATCCCAGCTTTCGGGCGAGTTGCGTGAACTTAGCCCTGCTCCTAAGTTCATGCATGACGGTATGCCTGTATCTTCTGCAGAACGCGGTAAGGCGGCTCACCTATTGATGCAGCGTATCAAAATACAGACGCATGACAGGGACAGCGTCAGGAATGAAATCCACAGGCTTTGTGAGGAGGGTTACCTTGAAGAGCGGCTGGCCCGTTCAATCAACGTCGAAAGCATAGTGGGCTTTTTCAATTCAGAGCTTGGGAAGAGGCTAATCTCTTCAGTCAAGGTGCTGCGTGAGCGTGAGTTCAACTATAGGGCCGACGCAGGCATTGTATTTGGAATAGGGCAGGGCGGCAAATTTATGTTGCAGGGCATGATAGATTGCTGTTTTATTGAGGATGGGGAATGGGTGATAATTGACTATAAGACCGACTATGTGGCCGTGGATCAGCCGCCTGAAGAGGTGGCAATGAAACACCAAAAGCAGCTTGACCTGTATTCCAAATCGCTTTGCGCGTTAACCGGAATAAACGTAAAGGAGCGCTACGTTCACCTTCTCTTTACGGGAAACAGCGTAAGGGTGTAGGATTTGGCCCGATTTTTAGGCATTTGTGTCTTTATAATGATACTGAATTGTACGTATTATAGAAAAATTGCGTGAAAGTTTGCTTTTAAACACCGCTAAACATGCTATAATTGATTTAAATTAGGCTTTTGGGAGGTATATTTGATGAGCAGTGTAAAAATACTTATCGCTGACGATGACCCCGTCGTTCATGAGGCGTTGGGAATTTATCTGACAGCTGAGGGATATGAACCAATAGACGTATATGACGGAAAAGCCGCGATAAACGCCTTATCTGCGGAGGTTGCGCTTTGCGTTCTCGATATAATGATGCCAGGCATGTCCGGCATCGACGTTTGCAAAGAAATAAGAAAAACTTCGCGCCTGCCCATTATAATGCTTACCGCCAAAGGTGAGGAAATCGACCGGATTCTTGGCCTAGAGCTGGGTGCTGACGATTATATCGTTAAGCCCTTTAGCCCCAGGGAGGTTGTGGCCAGGATAAAGGCGGTGCTGCGCAGGGCTAAAGAGCAGCAGGCGGCTGACACCGGAATTGTAATCCATGATGGATTGATGATTGATATTAAGAGCTATACGGTAACGCTAAATGGCAAGCCGGTAATATGCACTCCAAAGGAGATAGAGATCCTATACATGCTTGCGTCAAATCCTGGGCATGTATTTACCCGCGAGCAGCTGTTAAACAGGGTATGGGGATACGACTTTGTAGGCGAAACCCGCACTGTGGATACGCATATAAAGAGGATTCGTGCCAAGCTGGATAATACGGGCAAGAACTGGAGCATAAAGACGATCTACGGCGTTGGCTATAAGTTCGAGATTGAGTAGCATAAGTATGCGGTAAGGGGTATAAAGATGCGCAGCGTCCTTTTGAGGCGGTTTTTGATAGTATTGGTTGCTTTCATGCTGCTTGCGGCTATATTTATTATGACCAGCTATCTGCTTGTTGGAAGGGACGTATACATTGAAATGGAGCTTCAGGACCTGCTTCCACAGGTTGAGGCTGTAAGGCAGCTGTTATATGAGTATGAAAGCGGTAATATTACTCACGATGCCTTTATACGCATGTCAAAAAGCCTTATGAAGGCCACGAACGGGATGACCTTCGTGGTCAACTGGCGCGGAGAAATTGAATTCATGTATGATGTGGGCCTGGGCCTCACGACCGATGAAATCCGCGAATGCTTTGCAGGCGAGATAGGCGTGGTTCTGAGGGGAAAGCGGGCGCAGTCGGACAGCGCCAAGATTCCGAATCATGGCCATGTTTTATTCCTCGGGCTTCCCATAGGCTCCCCTCAGGAACAGTCGGCCGGAGGCGTGTTTATCATAAAGTCAATCGATGGCGTAGGAGGGATGATTGAGCGCCTAAACGCGTCGCTTTTATGGTTGGCTGCCGCCGGAATAACGGTTTTGTTGCTCATAGGTTCGTGGAGGGCCAGCCGGATTGCCGGACCCTTGCGCAGTATGGCTGAAACCGCGCTGGATATGGCTAACGGCGACTTTGACGTACGCGTGCCCAATGAAGAGGCGCCAGGCGAGGTGGGGCTGCTGGCCAGGTCGCTCAACGAGCTGTGTGAGCGTCTGTCAAAGACGATCTATCAGCTTAGGAGTGAAAAGGGCCAGCTTAACCATATACTGCGCAGCCTGTCAGACGGCGTAGTTGCGATGGATGGTTTAGGGGCGCTTACACAGTATAATCCCGCCGTTATGAGAATGTTTGGCTCGGTGGAGGTCAATACGCGGGAGGATCTCGTTGCTGACGCTTCGCTGTGGAAGGTATTCGACCAGGTATATGCCACGGGAAAAAGCCGGATGATAACCTATGACATGCCCGGAGATAGGACGCTGTGGATTACCATATCCGCGGTTCTGACTGAAGACGGCGAGTGTACGGGCGTGGTTGGACTGTTTAAGGATATGACCGAAATGGAGCGGGTTGAAAAGATGCGCAGGGAATATGTAGCTAATGTAAGCCATGAGCTGAGAACCCCTCTTACAGCCGTTAGGGGGCTTTTAGAGCCGCTTGCGGACGGAATGGTAAAGGACGAGGCGGTAAGGCAACGGTATTATAAGACTATGCTGCACGAGGTTTTGAGATTATCAAGGCTAATATCGGATATGATGACGCTTAGCAGGCTCCAATCAGGAACAGAGTACATGGAGGTATCCAAGGTCGACGTTGCCGAATTGCTTCATGATGTTGCCCAGAGCTATGTTCAGACGGCCAAAAGCAAGGGAATTGAGCTGAGGGTTAATACTCAGGAGACGGTAGAGGCGCTTACCGATTCGGACAAGGTTGAGCAGATACTGATAATACTTATTGACAACGCCATGAGATATACGCCTAAGGGGGGCAGCATAACGCTGAAGCTCAAAAATGGCAATAGGCTGATCGTTAGCGTAGAGGATACTGGGTGCGGTATTCCACAAGAGGATGTACCCCACCTGTTTGAGAGGTTTTATAAGGTTGATAAATCCAGAAAGGAGGGCGGGACAGGACTTGGCCTGTCGATAGCATATCAGATTATTGAAAAGCTGGGTGAGAAGATAACGGTTACAAGCGAACTGGGCAAGGGCACCTGCTTTGCATTTACATTGAAAAAATACGTATCAAATGCGATAGCCCTGGGTCCCGCGCATGAAACAGCGCCTATAAATATAAATATGGAAGGATACGAACCGCAGCAGAAGTCCGCGGTTAATCAAAAGGATAAGCGCAAGCCAAGGGATGCCGAATATGAGGTTTTATACGATGAAAACATATCAAAGAAGTCCGGAAAGCCAAAGAGTGGAGGAGCTGTATGACACAGCAATTTGCTTCAAGCGTTTGCGGCGGCCTATTTAAATAAGCCATGGGCTGTGCGATATGCCCTGTAAGCTGCGGAGCAAGCCGCGAAACGCAAGCGGGCAGGTGTGGAGTTGGCGGCGTATCCTATGTGGCTAGAGCTGCATTACACATGTATGAAGAGCCTTGTATAAGCGGGACCAGAGGCTCTGGAACCATATTCTTTTCAGGGTGCAACCTTAAATGCGTATTTTGCCAGAACAATAAGATAAGCAGGAAAAGCAGCGGAAAACCAATGGATGCTGAGATGCTATCGGAGATTATGCTCGGCCTTGAGGTGCTGGGCGCTCATAACATAAATCTTGTCACACCCACGCCTCATCTCGAATTGCTAATTGAGTCCATCCCACAAGCGCGTTCAGCAGGGCTGTCTATACCGATTGTATATAATACGAACGCATATGAAAAGGTTGAGTCTTTAAAGCGGCTGGAGGGGTTGATTGACATTTATCTGCCCGATTTAAAGTACGTGTCTAAGCGGGTTTCAGCTAAATATTCAGGTGCGGAAAACTATTTTGAATATGCATCAAAGGCCGTATTGGAAATGCACAGGCAATGCGGAAGCCTGAAGACAGATGACAATGGAATTGCAAAAAAGGGTATATTAATAAGGCATCTTGTCTTGCCAGGTTCAGTGGATGAGGCAAGGCTGATTCTGAATTTTATTGCAGAGGAAATAGGCTGCTCAACCCATGTCTCGCTTATGAGTCAGTATGTGCCAATGGGAGCAGCCTTGACCATGCCAGTTATAAACAGGGCGCTGAAAAAGAGTGAATACAATCGAGCGGTAGAGCACTGTATAGCTATAGGTCTTGATAATACTCTAATACAGGAGATGTCGTCAGCAAATTGTAAATATACACCTGACTTTGATGTTTTTTTTGAATAACGCCCTTGATTTTTCCTGATACTGGAGTTATAATTATACCGTAGGGGGGAATCTTATCCAACGGCATGCAGAAGAATTCTTCATGACTGGTTCTTCCTCCAGAATATAATGGATTCATTTGGACTCATACTTTATGTCCGTTGGGTGAGCTTCGGAAGGCCGCTTAATGCGGCTTTTTTATTGTATTTTTTAAGATTGGTTAAATGATTCCATTTTAAGATTTTGCAACATAAACGGTTAAAAATGCAGATAGCCTCAATTCGGAACAACCAAATTCCATTAGTAATATTGCATCTATAGGCCAATACTAAAACATCATGATTAAGAGGTGATACATATGGGAGCAGATAAGCGAAAGATTGCCATTGTCGGTGCAGGGGCAGTCGGTATGAGTTATGCCTACGCGCTTTTAAACCGTTCAGCCTGTGATGAACTCGTTATCCTGGATAAGGATAAAAAGCGCGCGGAGGGCGAAGTTATGGATTTAAACCATGGTCTGGCATTTGCCCAAGGCCACATGAGAATAAGCCTGGGGAATTATAAGGACTGCGCCGACGCCGATATAGTGGTTATATCCGCAGGCATATCGCAGCGCCAGCATGAAGGAAGAAATTCCCTTTTATCCGGAAATTGTGAGGTTGTAAAATCGATTATAAAGCCTGTTGTTTCTTCGGGATTTAGCGGTATATTTGTAGTAGTTACAAACCCGGTGGATATCATGGCCTATCTTACGTACAAACTGTCTGGATTTCCGGCTAAGCGCGTAATAGGAAGCGGAACGCTGCTGGACACATCCCGCTTAAAGTATCTTCTTGGCGAGGACTTCCGCGTAGCGCCGCAAAACGTCCATGCATATGTTATGGGTGAGCATGGCGATAGTGAATTTATTCCGTGGTCCATCGCGAGCATATCCTCAAAGCCCATAAGGGATGTTAAAAGAGGTTCGGGAAATTATATATCCGGCGCCAATCTCGAGGAGATAGGTACGGATGTAAAATTTGCGGCACAGCAGATAATAGCTGCAAAAGGAGCGACCAACTATGGTATCGGTATGTCAATGATGCGAATTACAAACGCTATCCTTGGCAACGAAAACAGCGTGCTTACCGTATCAGCTTATCTAAACGGCGAATATGGACAGCATGGGGTTTATGCGGGAGTTCCATGCATAGTAAACAGGGGCGGTATCGACGAGATTCTCGAATTTAATCTTTCAAAGGATGAACAGGCCAAGATGCAGTCATCATGCGACGGATTGCGCAAATTATGTAAGGTTCTCGACATGCATCAAAGCCCAGAACTGACCGCACAATATTGATGAAGGGAGTGATTATAATGGATCAGAATTTAGAACTTCTTAACGACGTATATGAAAACGCTGAAATGGGGAGGGATACCATAAAAAGGTTGATAAAGATAACTGAGGATGATGAGTTCAGGAAGACTATGGCGTATCAGTTTGCTGAATATCAGAGCGTTATGGATGAGGCCAGAAGAATATTTATAAGCGTTGGACAATCGCCGAGGGGGATAAAGGGCATCGCAAGATCATCCGTTAATGCGTCGATTGCGATAAATACAGCCATAGATAAAACTTCAACCCATTTAGCCGAGATGATAATGCAGGGATGCACCATGGGCATAATAGATATGATCAAAAGCATTAAGCATAACCCGGATGCGTCGGAAGAGGTCAGGACCTTGGCGGAAAAGCTGCTTGCAACAGAGGAAAACAACATGAACATTATGAAGGAGCATTTATGATGGAAAGGGTGTATAATAATCTGAATGATCTGCTGGAGAATGAGGATAGAGCGAAGGGGTATTATGCCATGCTGCCCGACTTTGTACAAAACACACTGTGCGGTAAAGGGCAAAGTATCAGCTCCTTCAACTCCCTGTGCGACCATGCTGAGGCCGCCTTCGGAGAAAAATAAATTAAAGTCCAGAAAACAGGCAAACACGGGATGTTTTTCCCGTGTTTTTTCAACATAGAATCGTATGCATCGCATGGCTGTAGATGCGTTGCGCCGCCTCATCCCATAGGGACGCGGCCTTAATGGCAGAGGCTTCATCGGGAACCCGCATTTCAGTGCAGAAGAGAAATTGCCCTGATCCTTGGGCCCTGAGCGTTACGATATAGGAGCCCTTCAGACCGCGTCTGCTGGAGGATGACAGCTTCGCGTCCATGGGGATTTGAAACCCAGAGGCTTGTTTAACATCAGCGGTTTTCTCCATCAAAAGCTGATTTATTGCAAACGAGTATAAAGGGTAGGCTGTTTTATCCCAGTTATCCGCGGCTATTAGGGACGCGTCAAAGTTTGCAAGATGAACGACGGTTTTAAAAACCAGACTGTCCTCCTCAATAACCGTAAGCGTAACATGGTACGATCCGTCTTCAAGACGTTTTCTGTCGGTAATATATTGTGCGGCCTTTCTAAGATTATCGCGGTTCTCCTCAATATAGCGGTTAATCGCCCTGCGAAGCGACATAGGGAGCTGTTCCTTAAACACATCTATAGTTTCCAGGCCGCTTTGAGTTATTCTGTAGGATTGGCCGAATTCGCGGGGGACTGCGGCAACCATGCCAGCCCTTTCAAGGCCAATCATGCAGGCATGAAGCTCCAGATAGGGCGCCCACTCATTATCGTGCATAAGCCTGCATAGCGTATGAAGGGATATATCCTCCCTAAACTTGTCAAGGAAGTAAAGTGCGCAAAGCTTGTCGCGCGTAAAACCCTTTGAAAAATATCCCATATTATGCACCTCCTTTCCCACCATTATATCATATTAATGAAGATGGAATCAGTTTTGCCGTTAGGTGTGGGGTGAATTTTTTGGTACAATATACAATTTATTTACACTTTATGCTGTACAAACCATAGACGGTTTTGATATACTAACTCTTAGATTTAAAAATGAGGTGTGCTATAATTGGTTAAACTAGTTATAGTACTCTGTTTGTTTATACGCATTTTTTATAATGGCGAGGGGATGGATGCAGTTGAGGAAGCGTATAGTATCATTATTTAGCCTGGCCTTGTGCCTTGCAGTTTTATTTACGGCTGTTCCTGCGGGAGCCGAAATGGAGTTTGACATAGAGTCGATTACTACTAAGCATATTTTGCTTATGGATGCTGAAACGGGTTCGGTCCTGTATGAAAAGGGAGGACGACAGCGCGCGTATCCCGCCAGCACTACTAAAATAATGACCTGTATCCTTACACTTGAAAAGTGCAAGGATTTGAATGAAGTCGTAACGATTGGAACGGTTACTTCCAGAGGCTCAGTCATGGGGATCAAGGAAGGCGAACATATAAAGCTTAAAGATTTGCTGTATGGGCTTATGCTATTTTCAGGCAATGACGCGGCTGAAGCGATAGCAAACCATGTTGCCGGCAGCAAGGATGCTTTTGTAAACATGATGAATGAAAAGGCGCGGAAGCTCGGAATGACAGAGACCCACTTTGTCAATCCCAATGGCCTTCATGATGAAAAGCATTATTCGTCGGCGTATGATCTGGCAATTTTGTCACGTTACGCAATGCAAAATGAGACGTTTAGGGGTATAGTTTCCACAGGTACATACACGTCTGAGGCCACGGATAAAAATCCGGACGGCTATGAACTATTTAACAGCAACAGGCTTGTTCATAAGGTAAAAGAAGAAGAAAAGGACTATACCTACAGGTATATAACTGGGATAAAAACTGGTAATACGATTGAAGCGGGTTATTGTATCGTTGCGTCAGCCAAAAAGAATGACAGAGAGCTTATTTTGGTCTTGCTTGGCGATCCAGAGGGTCAGGTAGCCTCAACTTATCGGTATGAAAGCGCAAAGCGGATCTTTGAATGGGGGTTTGCAAACTGTTCGTCGGTCAGCGCAAGCTCGCTTAACCTTAAGAGTTCCTTTGAGATCATGGTAAATAACGCCAGCTTTGAGGATGAATTCAGTGGCAAATTGGAGTTGGTTGCAAATATTGAAAACCGGGTGATAACCGGAATGAAACCCTTTATCGAGGAAGTGGCCGAGAATGCGGCTTCTATAACGTATGTAACCGACTATAATGCGGTAACGGCTCCTGTAAGTTCGGGCTCGGTAATTGGGACTGTAACATATAAATATAAGGACAATGATTTACTGACCGTAGACTTGGTAGCCTCAAGGGACATCGCCAATATGGATGACGCTGCAAACCCGCTAATCGTAGAGCCAGCTCCGAAAACGGATTCGCCTATAAATTATCTGTTGATTTGGATATTGGCAGCGGTACTGATTATTATCATCGTAATTGTATTCAAACTTCTCACAAGACGCAGCGCTCAAAAACGCAGGAACCGCAGGCGGGGCCGTTATATATACAAGAGAAGATAGAGAGCCATAACCTATCTGATCAATTTGGCCGCCCAGGCAACGGGCGGCTTCATAAATCCATAAGGTTTTTCGCTTCGTGCTTGTACGGCGCTAGCGAGTTTACCCGCAAAATCAGGCCTTCTGCTGAAGGAAGCTATCAGGCTGGCTTCATGAGGAGCTGCCCCATACCCCTCCAAAGGGGACCTTTTGTAAAAAGTCCCCTTTGGAATCCCAAAAAAACAATGTTTGACTTTTAGTGTTTGGATCTTCATCGTTAGCTCTCGAGGTATCAACATGCCGCCGGCCTTTTGATGGACTATACTTTTCTTGTGTATCCATCCATGTTTATTTAATCCTTAATTGATTGAATAAAATTCACTCCTCAGAGTCGTACAACTGAGAATAATCAATATACGATTCAGGCTCATCAATCCATAATCGCTCCATATTATAATATTGGCGCTCATCTGGGTGAAAAATATGAACCAATATATGCGCAAAATCAAGAACAATCCAGCGCCCGTCCGAGTAACCTTCCTTGCGTCTCACTTCAAGGTTAAGTTCACCGCATTTTTCTTCCACCGCATCGCACAGCGTTTTAACATGCGGAACCGATCTGCCGCTGCATATTATAAACCATTCAGCTATTATGGTCTTGTCGGCTACGTCAATTGCTATTATGTCGGCTGCCTTTTTATCCGAAAGGATCTTACACAGGTCTAAAACCTGCTCTTTTTCCATGGTGTTATTCAATATCGTCTCTCCGTTTCATTTAATATATATTTTAAAGCATCTTCGGTACCCTTGTAGAGTTTACCGCCCTTTTTGAGGGTGTATGAGATGCTTTGCTTCATTGCCATCGCCACAGCATAGTCAAGGTCTTGGTATGCGGCGAGCCGAATTTGATCAATTCCGTCATAGCTTCTGGAAGGTTCAATTTTATCGGCAAGATAAATAATCCTGTCAAGCGTTGACATACCCAAACAGCCGGCCGTATGATAACGTATTGACTGAATAATTTCATCATCCATTATACCATATTCTGCCTTCGCTATCTCGGCGCCCAGCTCAGCGTGGAGCAAATCCGGAATATCACCATTATAACATTTCAGGCCGCATTTTTCAGCATAGTCAAGCTGCCGGCTAAGATCAAATCTAGCGCAGTCATGCAGAAGGCCGGCCGTACGCGCCTTTATACCATCAACCCCGTATTTATCCGCCAGTTCTGTCGCTTCAAGCGCCGTGCCTAAGGAATGAACATATCTATTCCATTCAAGCTGTCTATAGAGGCTTTTCTGCTTCGATACAAAACCATCCGGCAGATACAGCATACTTTTATATATAAACATAGCAACCCCGTCTGGCAGCTGGGAGCGCACAGCAGAGGCGTTATATATCTTATGTCTTATATTCGTAGAGGAAATATCGAACGGCTGCATGTCTGAAAGCAGAACCTTTGCCCCAAATTCTGAACGAAGCAAGCTAGCGGCGGATAAAAGCCCACTTCTTGACGAGTCCCTTACCACTCCGATCACGGTTGATAAATCAAATATGGTGCCCGGGTCATGCCAACCGGGCATATCCAGAAGCATGTCCATTCCTGTTATAAAGAATATCTCGGCGCCTGGGTATAATTTGGAAACCCTCTCAATGGTATCCGATGTATAGCTCTTACCTGAACGTTCAAGCTCCATATCGCTTGCATATATGCCGTCAATATCTTCGCATGCAAGCTTAACCATGGAAAACCTTAAGTCCGCGTCTGCGCATCCGCTGGGCTTGTGAGGCGGGGAGGCGGCGACCATCAGAAATATCATGTCAAGAGCGAATTCCTCCTTGACATGTTTCGCTATTGAAATATGCCCGTTATGTACAGGATCAAAAGTGCCTCCTAGTATACCAAGGCGCATGTCTGCCTCCAATAATCTATAGATATCCGTCGGCTTATTATACTACAGAAGCTGGATAAGTAAACAGGGATAAAATAAGCCGTTTACCCACCATTGGCAGTTGCGTAATAATTATATAAACATACCCTTATCAGCTGAGGGTGTCGTGATCTGATTAGATTGTGATTTGCACCTAAAAAACAGAAGCGCTAAAACATTAATCTGTAGATATAGTCGGTTCGGCAAACCATTGTTTTTCGAACGCCTATTGATTTGAATTGTTAAGATATATAATATTGACTGCTCAATAATGCTTGAAGTGGGTATTAACGGGGGGTATTATGTAGGTGCAATAAAATAAACGAGGTGCGAATGATGCCAATTAAAAATTTTGATGAGTTGATTGCCAAGGTAAAGGGAGGGGACAAAAAAACCGTTGCGCTTATTCAGGCGAACGACGCCCATGCTCTTGAGGCAATAATTGAAGCAAAAGACCTGGTAGATGCCATATTGGTGGGCGACCCTGCCAAAATAGAGGAGATTTTGGTCTCATTAGACCAAAATCCATCAGATTTTGTTATTGAGCCGGTACCGGAAGGTACGCATCCAAGCGTGTGCGCAGCAAAGCTCATACATGAGGGCAGGGCCGATTTCCTCATGAAGGGAAAGATAATGACGGGGGATATGCTTAAAGGCGTATTATGCCAGGAAGCTGATTTAAGGACCGGACGCCTGATGAGCCATATAATAATCGCCGAGGTGCCGGGTTATCATAAGCTTTTATGCGTCACCGACGGCGGCATGTGTACGTATCCCGATCTGGATCAAAAAAAGACTATAGTACAAAACGCCGCGAATTTCTTTAACAGCTTGGGCTATGAAAAGGTAAACGTAGCCGCGCTATGCGCCGTTGAAACCGTCAATCCTAAGATGCCGGAAACGGTGCATGCCGCTGAGCTCAAGCGCATGAGCCTGGATGGAGAACTGAAAAACTGTTATGTTGAAGGGCCGGTCTCATACGACCTTGCGATGGTAAAGGAGCTTGGCGAGATTAAGGGCTATGAATGCCCATGCGCCGGTGATTTTGACATAATGCTTGCTCCGGAGATCGTTGTTGGCAATGTATTGGGAAAATGCCTTGTTTATACATGCGGAGGACGCATGGCTGGTTTGGTGCTTGGATGCAAGGTTCCCATTGTAGTTACGTCACGCGGGTCTTCGGCTGAGGAAAAATATTATTCGCTGGCCCTCGGCGCGGGCGCCGCGTCGATGAAAAGATAGCCGCCGTTAAGCAGGAGGGAACTAAATGCAGAAGATACTGGTTATAAATCCGGGCTCAACGTCTACAAAAGTAGCTGTATTTGAGGATGTAAAACAGCTGTTTTCAATTACGATAAGGCATACGGATGAGGAACTCAAACACTTTACATGGGTTATGGACCAGCTGGATTTCCGTACTAGGCGGATTGAGCAGGCAATGCTTGAAAACGGGTTCGACATGCAGGAACTAACGTGTATAATGTCGCGCGGAGGCATGATACCTCCCTGCAAATCCGGCGCGTACCGCATAAACGACGCAATGGTGCAATACATGTACGACCAGAAGGTAGACACCCATATTTCAAACGTCGGGTGCGCAATAGCGTATGGTTTTGCCAAGCGTCTGAATATTCCAGCTTATATATATGATCCGGTAACGGTTGACGAGCTTGCTCCGATAGCTCGTATTACGGGTCTGCCGGAGCTGCCCAAAAAAAGCCGCGGACACGCGCTGAACACGCATGCCATGGCGCACCGCTGCGCGGATGAAATATTGAAAAAGCCCGTCAGCGAATGTACCTTTATTGTGCAGCATATTGGCGGCGGGACCAGCGTATGGTTGATTGACAGGGGCTATTCTATTGACATGTATTCGGATGACGATGCCGGATTTGCACCTGAAAGATGTGGAAAGCTTCAGGCTATGGATCTTATAAACCTATGCTACAGCGGAAAGTATACGCATGAGGAGATGACCAAAAAGGTGAGGGGCAATGCAGGACTCAGGGCGCATCTGGGTACGAGCGACGCTCGCGAGGTTGAGCGGATGATAGAGCAGGGCGACAGCCATGCAAAGCTTATCTATCAGGCGTTCGCTTATGGTATAGCTAAGGGAATAGGGGACTTAGCGACCGTGGTAAACGGCAAGGTGGATAGAATTATCCTTACGGGCGGCGTAGCGTATTCGAAGATGCTTACAGGATGGATAAGGGAAAGAGTGGAGTGGATAGCGCCTGTTGAGGTCATGGCGGGCGAGTATGAGATGGAGGCTCTGGCTGAAGGCGGACTGCGCGTAATGAGGGGCGATGAGGAGCCTCACGAGTTTACTGCGGGCTGAGTTGCTTTTCATACGTTTGTAATTATTGCGGCATACCGTACCGCTTCCTGTGTAAAAAAGCGGCCGCGCCACTTATTTGAGGTTATGGGCTTTCCTCCCGCCCTTGGGGTTCCCGTGCGGCAAAACCCGGAAAGAATCAAAACAACACGGTTTAAATCCGGCGCTTACGCGAATGCCGTCAGCGCAGGATTTAAAGTTAAGGGCTGCGGATCTTGACAATCCCAGGGCTTTTTGACAGTCTGCAGCGGCATGCTATGCCGCTTTTTTGCCATATTCATATCTTAAATGGCCTGCAGCTTGGCAAGTTTACCGGTTTGCCGTTGTAAACTTTGTCCAATGGGACTATAATACTTCTATATCAGCAAAGGAGAGAGCGAACAATGAGTATATCAACGCCACATAACCGCGGTGATTTGGGCGACTATGCAAAGACAGTGCTTATGCCAGGAGATCCTCTTCGCGCTAAATTTATAGCCGAAACCTTTATTGAATATTCGGAATGTGTAAATGATGTAAGGGGAATAAACGGTTACACGGGTTTTTATAAGGGCAAGCGTGTGTCCGTTATGGCCAGCGGTATGGGTATGCCGTCGATGGGAATATACTCATACGAGCTTTTCAAGTACTATGGGGTGGAAAATATAATACGGATAGGCTCTGCTGGGGCAATATTGCCTGAGCTTAAGCTTAGGTCCATAGTGCTTGCGCAGGGGGCCTGCACAAACTCCAACTACGCCGCTCAGTATGGACTTGCGGGCGCATACGCTCCCATAGCGAGCTATAAGCTGTTGAAGGCGGCGGAAGCTGAATGCGAGCGCATGAACGCCGACTATATGATTGGGAACGTTTTGTCGTCCGATACGTTCTACGACGCGTCGCAGACGACGGCGAAATGGGGCACTATGGGCGTTATGGCTGTTGAGATGGAAGCTGCGGCGCTTTATATGAACGCAGCATACCTGGGTAAAAACGCGCTTTGTATCTGCACCATCTCCGATCATCTGATTACGGGTGAAGCCTGCACCGCCATTGAACGCCAGGAATCGTTTACCCAGATGATGGAGATTGCGCTCAATATAGCGCCGGCATGATTAATTAAGGGTTATTGTGATTTTAAGCTATCTTAAGGGGGAACCATGGTTGAAATCAGGGAGGTAACTAACAAACGCGAACTGAGAAAGTTTGTGGATTATCCAAATAAGCTGTACAAAGACAATCCGTACTTTATTCCGGCTATATACGCGGATGATCTGGAGGATTGGGACAGAAACAGGAATCCCGCGTTTGAATATTGCGACGCTAAGTGCTTTTTGGCCTATCGCAATGGTAAGATTGTTGGCAGGATTGGCGCAATAATCAGCCATAAGGCCAACGAAAAGTTCAACTGTAGGAGAATGAGGTTTACACAGGTAGATTTTATTGACGACGAAGAGGTTTCCTCTTCCCTGTTCAGACAGGTCGAGTCATATGCAAAGGAGATGGACTGTACAGAGGTTCATGGTCCGCTTGGCTTTACGGACCTGGACAGGGAGGGCATGCTTGTTGAAGGCTTTGACCGAAAGAGCATGTTTATCACCTATTATAATATGCCTTACTATAACGAGCACCTTGCCAGGCTTGGTTATGTTAAGGATGTGGATTGGATAGAGTATCTGATAAATATACCTGAGGAGCCAAACGAGCGGCTGCAGCGGCTGACGGAGATGGTAATGAAGCGCTTTAAGCTGAGGGTTATGAATATCTCCAGCAAGAGCGGCCTTAAACCTGTAGTTCGCAGCGTATTTAGGCTGCTTAACGACGCGTATGCCGACCTGTACGGAGTCGTACCGCTGACCGACGCTCAAGTGGAACGGTATACAAAAAAATTTCTTCCGCTTATCAACATGAAATATACGTGCCTTGTTCAAAACGAGCATGGAGAGATTGTAGCGTTCGGCGTAGCGGCGCCTTCCATTGCCAATGCTCTTAAAAAGAGCGGAGGCAAGCTTTTCCCGTTTGGCGCATTTAGGGTTCTGAAGGCATGCAGGAAAAACGATACGCTTGACCTGTTCCTGGTTGCGGTCAGGCCGGATATGCAGGGAAGCGGGGTAAATTCCATTATTTTGAACCATGTCTTGAACAATGCCATTAAGAGCGGGATCAAATATGCTGAAACAGGGCCGGAGCTTGAAACCAATGATAAGGTAATCGCACAGTGGAAGTTCTTTGAGGTGGATCAGCATAAACGGCGCAGATGCTATATAAAGACGCTTCAATAACCATACATGGGACTTGAAAGTTTAAGCCGGAGGACGCAGATGGCGTTACCTCCGGCTTGCTTCACAAAAATGACACCAGGTCTAGGCTCATCACTCTATGTCGTTTATCGTTGCCATAAACAGCGCAGCGCCGGAATCAGCATGTATGACGGCAACGGCAAACGGCCTGTCGCACCTGATATTGTTTTCAGTCATGGCCATACTGCTTTTGGCAATTCCTACTCCAGCGGCTCCGGAAGCCTGGGTACCATCCTCATTTATGTTCATATTGGTTGCGGTTGCTATCTGACCAATCTGGAGGGTGGATTCATCCGTTCCGGACAGCAGGCTGGGGAAGCTTCCGCTCCCGCCCATCAGCGCGTCTCCCATTCCCATGGCTGAAAGCTGCTGGCACAGATCAAGATGGGTTTGTATTGACAGCTTGGGGAGCCATATATTCGCCTGTTCGGGAACGCATTTATCAAGCTCGTAGATTGCCTTTTTCATAAATTGTGCGGGAGCTACGTTTTTATCCTTTGGAAGCATTACCGCCATATAGAATTCATCGCCCTCGTATGGTATCAATACGATGCAGCCTTCGTCAAGTTCCGCATATTTATATTCGCCGCTGCCGTACATCATATCGGCATCGGATTTGCCGCTTGCGCCATAGAATACGGCATTTGATATGGTCTTGGCCGAATCAAAGCCGATCTTCCATTTCATATCAAAATCGATGGCGCTCAAAAGATACATAACGCTGTCGCGCATAACGCTATCAAAAAGCCGGTCTATACGACCGTTTGTTTTATCGCTTACCCAGTTGTTGATGACTGAAACGAGTTTTTCAGTGTCGCTAAAGTCAAACGTACCCGTTTGCGCACTGTAGTAATCCGTTATCATGCGGGAGAACTCTGAGGCCAATGCATACCGCTTATCAAGGATTACCGCGTTTGCCATGCGTATCCCTGAAATTTTGTCAAATGCGTTCAATAGAGCGGCATTGTTTTTGGCAAGGTCTTCTGCCGAAAGCGACGTACACATTGCCGTTTGCATGGCGCTGAGCGCTTCGCTGTCAGCGCCGAGCGTGGCCATCTGCAGCGCCATTGAAAGCGCCGCCGGAGATACGGCGCCAGTCCAATCATTCCCTAGCTGTTCTATAAGGTTTAGAGAAAAAGCATAGCTGTCCCTGATAAACCCGCTATCCACACTTCCGGTATACCCGGCGGAGCCCGAGAGGCTTAAAAAACCGGACGCTACGCCTGGAATGGTCGACGCACCGGTTTCAGAACCATCCGCTCCATCACCTGCCTGTGTAGGCTTTGGCGCTTCCGAAGGCGCACATCCAGTAAGAATGAGCAGAACGAGCAAAAGCATAGGCAGTTTTACCCTTTTCATCCCTAAAGTCCTCCAATCCAAGTTGATAATACATTATAAAATCCTTACAGCAATAAAACGAAATTTTTTGGCATATGGTTGCAATTAACATAAAATACAGTTAAGCAAATAATATAACTAAAAGCGGCATGCTGCCGTTGCCATATTATTTTACCTGATATATAATTATCATATGAACACGATCATTAAAGAAAAATTGGAGCTGCTGCCTGATAAGCCCGGCGTTTATAAGATGTATGACAGCAAAGGGACCATAATATATGTCGGTAAGGCGTTAAGCTTAAAAAACCGTGTGCGACAATACTTTGGGTCTCAAAAGGGGATGGAGCCGAAGGTTATTGCAATGGTATCCCACATTGCGGACTTTGAATATGTTTTGACCGGAAGCGAGGCGGAAGCTTTCGCTTTTGAAAGCAATCTTATAAAGGAACTCAGGCCAAGGTACAACATATTGCTTAAGGATGATAAGCATTTCCCGTACCTGAGGGCGGATTTGAGGCAGGATTATCCAAGGTTTGAAGTCGTTCGCCGTATCAAACAGGATGGCGCGAGGTATTTTGGCCCTTACATAAGCGGCTTTACGCTAAACGAATCCCTGGAGGCAATCAGGGATCACTTTCCAATCCGGCATTGCAAAAAGGACATCGCCAAGGCGATAGCGAGAGGTGAACGGCCATGCCTGATGTACCATTTGGGACGTTGCTGCGCCCCATGTTCAGGTAAAATCGACAGGGAGCGCTACCACGGAATGATTGATGAAGTAGTTGCGTTTCTTGAGGGTAATACAGAACGGTTATTGGATGAACTTAGGGAACAAATGAACGAGTTCGCGGAACAACTGGACTTCGAACAGGCGGCAAAACTGCGCGACCGGATAAGCGCGATTTCCAGGCTGGGGGAAAAGCAGAGGGCTATTACGGTAACCGATAAGGACTGCGATGTTTTCGCACTATGCAGGGATGAGCTGAATATCCTTATATTTTCCTTGTTCATAAGGTCGGGAAAGGTTATAGGAGCCGAACCATTTTATATGTCCGCGGATAACGAGGCAAACGGCCTTATAATAGAGTCGTTTATTAAGCAGTTTTATTCTGAAACAAGGAACGTTCCCAGGGAGATACTTGTAAGCGATATTCCACAAGAGCTTGACGCCCTCTCTGAATGGCTGAGCGGCTTAAGGGGCAAAAAAGCGTCTATAGTACAGCCGCAGCGGGGAGAGAAGCGAAAATACATCGAAATGGCTGTTGAAAACGGAAAGGATACGCTTAATAAGCAAAAGGAGCTTAAGCGACGGGAATGGGAGCGGGGCGAAGGCGCGCTGGCCGAGCTATGCGCCATAATAGGACTGGATGTACTTGCGCACCGTATTGAATGCTATGATAACTCGCATATACAGGGCAGGGACGCCGTGGGAGGAATGATCGTATTCATCGATGGAAAGCCCGAGCGCAAGGAGTACAGGAGGTTTAGAATCAAGGCGGAAGCGAACGGCGACGACTACCTTGCCATGGACGAGGTGCTGAGAAGGCGGTTTAAAAGGGCTCAGGACGGGGACGAGAAGTTCAAAGAATTGCCCGACCTGATCATGGTAGACGGCGGGAGGGGGCAGCTTAACGTCGCGCTGCGCGTTCTTGAGGACTTTGGTATTCCGCATGTGCCCGCGATAGGACTGGCGGAGCGCAACGAGGAGGTTATTCTTCCCTTTGCGGACGAGCCGCTGGTTCTGCCAAGAAAAAGTCCCTCCCTGCATTTGCTGCAGAGAATCAGGGACGAGTCCCACCGGTTCGCGATAAGTTATCACAGAAGTCTGAGGCAAAAGAATGCGCTGTTGTCCGTACTAAGCGGGATTGACGGAATAGGGGATAAAAGGCGCAGAGCCCTGTTCGACGCGTTCGTTACGCTTAACTCAATAAAGGAGGCTTCTATTGAAGACCTGGCCGCGGTAAAGGGGATGAGCGGGACGTCCGCGGAGGCCGTATATAACTATTTCCATGAAAAGCCGGACGACGGGGAATGAAAGGTTAATAACAATTAAAATAAGGCTTATACGACTTGGTTTGACACGAAGGGTCCAGGGTGAGATAATTAATATTATTATTTAAGCATATGGGGGGATTTAATGGGCTATAAACTGCTGGCGCTTGATGTGGACGACACCCTGCTTCCACCCGATAAACGCATATCTGACGGGGATAAGGAGGCCGTATTCAGGGCGGCTGAATACGGAGTGTATGTTACAATAGCTACGGGCAGAGGGTATCTTGGCTCTTCGCCGGTATGGAGGGAGCTTAAAATCAATGGTCCTGTGATCAACTATGGAGGAGCGACAGTTACCGATACACGGACAGATAAGCTCCTTTATTCAACGCAGTTGCGCCCTGAGCTTGTCGTTGAGCTTTTGGAACTTGCTAAGGATTTAAACGTACACGCTCATATCTATCAAGGCGATGGTATCGTATATGAAACAGAACACGAGTGTGCCGTAAGCTATCGCAACGCGCTTGGGCTGCCCTATATGATTGATCCGGATATACGGAAAAAGCTTTGGACGAACGTACCAAAGGTGCTGTTTATTACGGACAGGGTTGCTGATTTGGCTCCTATGCTGAAAAAACGCTTTGAACACAGGCTGGAGGTAGCCCTTTCGAGTCCAGGGTTCATCGAGTTCAACTGTTTAGGTGTTCATAAGGGCAGCGCTGTTGAGTGGCTGGCGTCACATATGGGTTTAAAAAGGGAGGAAATTATCGCGATTGGCGACAATACGCTTGACAGCGAAATGCTGATATACGCCGGACTTGGTGTGGCCGTTGCTAACGCTTCCCCCGAGGTGAAGGCGGTTGCCGACGTGACAGCGCCCTATGGCGCGGGAAGGGCGGTTGAGTGGGTTATTGACAACTATATCTGCAAGCCGGACACATGTGGTGAAGGATGAGCCATTATGTCGGAATAGATATAGGCGGGACTAAAATTGCGGCAGGAATTTTAACCAATCGTCTTGAAATTAAAATGAAGGAAGTGACTCCCTTCCCAAAGGGTCAGGATGTCTCATATATAGCGTCCCTGATACGTTCAATGGTAATAAACGCCCTTGGAAAACTGAGCCTAAGCCTTGATGATATAAGCTGTATAGGGGCTGCGGTTCCAGGCAGCGTAGACCTTAAATCGGGGAGGATTGTACATGCGCATAATCTTGGCCTTCACGATGCCCCGCTCAGAAGGGCGCTCACCGATGCATTCAAGTCGGATAGGATATTGATCCTAAACGATGCTAACGCCGCCGGCTATGCGGAGCTTTACGCGGGGGTGTTGATGGGGAAGCGCACTTCAATCTGCATCACGCTTGGAACAGGCGTTGGCAGCGCACTGATAATCAACGGCGCGCTGTTTAACGGCGGGCTAGGAAACGGAACGGAGGCGGGGCATATGGTGATGGACTATCACGGGCTAGAATGCACCTGCGGAATTAGAGGATGCGCTGAAACGCTTTGCAGCGCAACCGCCTTGACGGGAATGGGGCGGAAGCTGGCTGAGGGGGAAAGCGCCCCCAGGTTATTTGATGCTGCTGACCACGACTTGAAGAAAATAACCGCAAAACTCATAATTGACAGGGCGGCCGCAGGAGACAACGATTCGTTTGGAATATTTATGGACTATATTGACGCGCTCGGATCATACATAGCCTCATTAATCAACGTCCTGGATCCGGAAAGCGTAGCGGTTGGGGGAGGCATATGCAACGCGGGAGACTTTCTATTCAGACATCTGAGCAAAAACGTAGACGGGAAGTGCTTTTTTAAGAATCACGGAAACATTGTGCAGGCAAAATTTTTAAACGATGCGGGGACGGTAGGAGCCGCCGCGGCAGCGAAAGAAAAATATGACGGAGTGTCAGCCTATAGATAGTATGCTGATTATGAATATACAATAACGGTAAAATTTTTAAGGAGGAAATTAGAATGTCAGTAATGTGCGCGGTATTCGTGCCAGAAGGAATAGCTATGGCTACGGACAGCAGGATGACGGTGACAGCTGTAAACAATAATGATAAGAGCAAGAGCATGATGTTTTCCATTTCCGACAATGCTCAGAAGATAGTTCTGCTTAACAAGGTAAAGATAGGGATAAGCGCGTGCGGACAGGCTGTGCTGGAGGGAAAGACCATATCGGACTATCTGCGAATATTTGAGATAAACGAGGTGCGAGAGGACGACGACGTAACCGATGTGGCAAACAAACTGTTTAAGTATGCGTCAAAGCAGCTCAACAGCATGCCGCCGACGAATTTCTTTGTATGTGGCTATGCGCAAGACGAGCCCTTTGTCTATTCAGTAAACAAAACTATAACCAGGAACAACATGAAAAATGGCCAAATACAATACTCAACCGTGTGGTCGGGAGAACCTACGGCTATTACAAAGCTGCTCAACTCGCAGCCTCCCATGATGCTTAACCCGGGTATGATGCCGTTAAAGGACGCTATTGACTTTTCTGAGTTTCTGGTAGACGTAACTATAAAGTATCAAAGGTTTGAATCCAAGGTAAAAACGTGCGGCGGGGACATAGACCTGCTTGTGCTTACGAAAGACGACGCTTTTTGGCATCAGCACAAGGTGTTCAAGCCGATAAGATAAAGCGGTGGAGGATAGCTTCAGTTTGTCCGGGCAACCCTCACAAATTATTCACGTTGCGTTCATTGCACGTTCATTTGTATCGGTTACACTATAGGAGTAACAGTAATACCTCCCCAACAAACCTCCTAAGATGATCGGACCAAGGCGTAAAACGCGCCTTGGTCCGACCCCATTTATATATATTTCTATATAAACATTATTTCCTCACTGCTTCAATATAGATTAGTTATGCCTGTTCGCTTTTTTGCAAGGGGCAGTTTAAACCAGCGCTCTTCCCAGCGTGCGCTTAGGACTGGTTTTGCTGCGCAGCGCATTTAAAGGCGTTCAGGTATGCTGACCTGCTCCCGTAACCTCTGATTTGGATTGGCTCATACTTGTTTGGGGGAATTGTTTTTTGCGAATAAATAGGGAATCACTCGCATATCGTTCGGCGGTTCTGGCGGCGTCCAATATACTGCTCCAGCTTATGGGGTTTGCCTATCGTATAGTCTTGAGCCGTTTGGCCGGTGCTGAGGGCATGGGAGTGCATGCATTGTCGATGCAGGTCTACTCCGTGCTATATTCAGTGTGCATATCGGGAGCCGCGGTTGCGGTAACAACGCTGAGCGCCAGGCTTTATATTAAAAGCGGAATACATAGCGTCCAAAGGCTTATGAGGTTTGCCGCCACCGTATTTCTTATAGTGCTTGCGGTTATGACGTGCCCTGTGCTTATGCTCAGGGAGGGAATAGCGGTAACGCTTTTGGGAGATGGCCGCGCTTCAATGGCGTTATGGCTGATTCCGCTGTGCATAATGCTCACTGGACTCGAAAACGTAATGAAGTCAGCCCTTCTTGGAATGGGCAAGATCCGCAGGACCGCGGTATCGGAGCTGTTAGAGCAGGGAATACGATTTACGCTTGTAATATTGCTGTTGAGCAATCTGTCGAATGGCGACTATGAGTTCACCGCTTTTCTGATAGTTGTTGGCATGACGTTGAGCGAGATATTCAGCGTTAGTTTTCTTGGCATATCATTTCTGAGATTTTTAAAAAAGGAAGGGAAGCTTTCCCGTCCCGATGCCTCCCCGATCGCCAAACGTTTTTTTGATATCGCTCTTCCATCCGCAATGACCTCTATAACCGCCACGCTTCTATCATCGGCGTCTACGGTAATCTTCCCGGCAAGGCTAATGGTGGCGGGTTTCTCAAACTCTGAGTCTGTAAGCATGCTTGGAGTAATTTCAGGAATGGCGGAACCGCTGATGGCGCTGCCGATGGCATTTGTAGGAGCGATGTGCACAGTGCTTATGCCATCAATATCAGGGAGGTCCGAGCTGGGTGATATAAATGGCGTTAGGCGAAAGTCGAAAAAGGCGATCAGGGTGGCCGCAATATTCTCTTTGGTAACGGCTTTTATGATTCCGTTTGCACCCACATTATGCCAAGCCCTGTTTAAACAAAGGATAGACCTCCTATTAGCGGTGATGCTTGGAATAAAGACGGTTATAGGCTATTTTCTTGTCGTCACAATCAGCGTGCTTAACGGTATATATGAGCACAAGCGTGTGCTGCTGAATTCAATAATCGGTGAACTTTTGCAGCTGAGCCTTATATGGATGCTTACCGCGGTTCCGGAACTTAACATATATGGGTATTTGACAGGCATGGTGGTAGGGGATGGGCTGCGCCTTATTCTCAACCTGAAGTGGGTTAAGAAATCGCTTAAAAATTAACATAAGCGTACTCGCTATTTATACTTGCATTTTAAGCCATTCGTGCTAAAATGATATTGAAATTTATATGGAGGTGTAATTATGGCATATTTTATCAATCAGGATTGTATTTGTTGCGGCGCCTGCGCAGGAGATTGCCCCGTTGGCGCGATCAGTGAGGGCGACGGCTGCTTCGTCATCGATCAGAATACCTGCATAGACTGCGGCGCCTGTGCTGCCACATGTCCTGTCGGAGCCCCGAATCCGGCGGAAAACTAATTTGATTTAAACCCATAGAGGGAATGCATGTAGCTACACGCATTCCCTTTTGTAAACCCATGGATAGTATTATAATTTTATAAAGCTATATATAAAGCCTTTCGGCATTTGGCCAAAAGGCTTTTGACTATCCGATCCTAATTAGCGGGCATGCCTGTAGGATACGCCGGAATCCAGCGTCATACCCTTAACCGCGAACATCTCGCTTACGGTAACAAGCTGATATCCTCTGTTTATCAATTCGGGAATGATCTCCTCGCATGCTTCCGCCGTAGAAGTATATAGGTCGTGCATAAGTATAATGTCGCCGTCCTTTATATCCTTAAGCGTTTCGTTTATTATAGCATCCTTGTTGCGGCTTTCCCAGTCCCTGGTATCTATCGACCAAAGCATAAACGGCATACCTATGACCTGCCTGACGCGCTCGTTCATGTTCCCATATGGCGGCCTCAACAGCGTTGGCGTAACTCCAGCAATATCCATTACGGTGTTGTTTATATAGTCGCGCTGGGCTATTATCTCATCATCGGTAAGCGCTGTTAGTTTCTTGTGATCCTTCGTGTGATTGCCAATTTCACATCCCAATTCAACCGCACGCCTAATATGCTGCGGATATTTAGTAAGATTTAGTCCTTGCACAAAAAACGTGGCCCGAATCCCGTATTGCTCGATTAAGTCAAGTATTTTCTCCGTAACATGAGCGCTTGGGCCGTCGTCAAAGGTAAGCGCTACCATAGGCTTATTGGGATCCACACTAAAATTGGGTTCAAATGTGGGTATAACTGGGGAAGGGCTGGTAATATCCGGTGTAATAACCGGAGTGGCCTGCGCAGAGGAATCAGGAGTGTAAATGGGTATTTCAACTGGTGTGTTCGCAGGATAAGCTGGGGCGTCCACATCAATACTGGGGGGAATAACCGGCGACATCATACAGCCGCAGGTAAAAATACATACAATCAATGATACTATACACAGTTTCAAAATATTCCTTTTGTTCATCTTTACACTCCCTTTAATTTTGCGCTGGCATCGACACTTTCCAACACGTTACAGTATAATTCTAAAACCCCGTATGACATAAGTCAATGATATATGGGAATTTGTGCTAGAATATTCACAATTTATTTTTTGTAAGTTAAGATACAAAATATGTTATATTCTTTTATTGATATTACGTTATTCAACAAAGGCGGAGATTTCCATATCTGCAATTAAAATAGTTAATTGTTGATTAATGCAATCATTATTGACATATAGCGCAATTTAAGGTATTAATAAGATAGATTGAAAGTGAAAGGAAGTTAAACAGAGACGGGTAATAACAGAGATTAACTCTGTTAAACTTGTTTCAGGCGGAAATATATGAGCATTAAATTTATAAACGAACCAAATGTTTTAATGGAAGCTATTGAGCTGATATATAAATATGTTAAAGGAATTTCATTTGATGCCCTCGAACAAAGGATTCTTTCAAGGTACAATGAAAGGTTTGACGACCAAAAAAGGGGGCTGATGCATGAATACGTCGCCTCCCTTATAGGGATATCAAAGGACCTCTGTTCCCATATCGACCCAAGGGATGAAGTGATAAAACGGTTTTTTGAACGCTATACAGCTGACACAAATTTCACGGAAATATGCCTAGCGAAGGTAATGACATATGCGTTTACGAACATCGAGATAACCGACTTCGACGAATCCATAGACTACATAAAGGCAAGATTCAGATATATAATGGAATCCGAATACAGCTTCTATAGGATTGGACATCTTGGCTTTATTGAGTACGCTAAGATCCCCGACAAATCGCCCAAAAAGGCGCTCAGGGATCAGGTTGACCTGTTGGACATACCAGGGCAATATAAATGGGACATACTCATGGCTTTCTCCGACTTTGACAGGGAACTGGACAAACTTGTGGATATAGTCAGGCCGGTGGCTGACAGGCTTATTGAAAGACTGGGGGTATTGGATGAAGCGGTTATCAAGCGAACGGAATTTTGGCGCGATTACTTCAGTAAAACTACTATAGCTCAGCTCATCGCTTCGCAGGGAGGGGACGAAAGCGAGTTTGTTGGAAGGGATATGCTGGTTACATTCTGGCGGATTCCCTGCGATTATATAACCGCCGACGCACTGGCTGATAATGACAGGATTATATGCCTGTATATAGGCATGCTTGTTGAGCCTGATATCGTGTCGGACAGCAAAAACCTCGGCATAGACATGATTCAAAGCACTCTGCATATTCTGGGAAACAAAAAAAGGCTTGAAATACTTCATCTGTTGAAGCATAAAAGGTTATTTGGGTACGAAATCGCATCTATAGTCGGCTTAGACGCTACCACAGTATCCAGGCATATGTCCGCGCTGAGCAAGTGCGGCATGGTTACCGCGGAAAAGGGAGAAGGGCATATCATATACTACACCGCTGATAAAAATAATATAAAGAGGTTTTTTAACACAGTATATAGAATACTAATTGACGAATAACAAACCCCATCGGATTCATTAAATAATATATTATAACTTAGCTACATATATGCCTTGACATTTATACAATAGACGTTTAAACTATGTATAGTGCATAAAATAGCAACATATGATGCATTAAAAAACCATATAGTGACATATTGAACACGGGCTATTTATGCATAAATCGGTTCTGGAAAGAACCCTAAAAATGGAGGAGGTATTGTAAATGAAAACGACAATCAGAAAACTGGTCTGCTTACTAACCGTGATCTGTCTTATCCTTCCGGTTATTGCCGGGGCGGCTGGCGGAGCGATTTTTAAGCCAAGCGACAATTACGACGAGCATGACGTTAACGCGCTTCGTGAGTTCCTCAATCAGGAAAGCCTGTATGGGGGATTAAACGGGCAACAGCTTAACCCTAATTATAATCCTGATGATCCTTCTACATATGTCGGCGTAAGCTGGGATCAGAACGGCCGGATAGTAGACATTACATGGATCGGCAGGCTTGTAACCGGTTCTATTGATCTAAGTGATTGTACTGAGATACGATCCCTGAACTTCTATCTGTGCGGTATGACAAGCATAAATGTAAGCGGCTGCAGCCGCCTGATTACATTAAACTGTGAAGGCAATGGCCTGAACTATTTGAATGTGGACGGCTGCTCGGATTTGTCCGGATTGATATGCAATAGGAATGAATTGACGGCATTGGATTTAGAGGACTGTACTAATCTCAAATCATTGAACTGCATGAACAATGATTTAACTGGGCTCGACCTTACAAACTGCGTAGAATTGGCCAATCTGTATACCTGGAATAACCCTTTAAAATCAGTAATGTTAAATTCATCCAACATGGAGATGTCTCCAGTAAGCGTAACTGCTCTGGAGAACGGCTCCGTTCCTCTTGATACTATACGGATTGGAGACAAAAACTTCTTGCGTGCTGTAGCGCTCGCCGATAACAGCTATGCATTTGAAGGCTGGTACAATGGAGATGGAGATCTGGTTTCTGAAAGCATCCAGTATATAATGAAGGAGCCTGGACAATATGAACTTGAAGCCAGATTTGAGTATACTGGCGTGGACAGGCCTGACCTGGCATCCCTTAGAGCGTTTCTTGAAACCGAGGACGCAAATGGCGTAAAGAACGGCGATAAAGTAGCTTGGGATGGGATAACATATGATCCTGACGATCCGGAAACCTGGTGCGGTGTGCGCTGGTCAGACGTTCCAAGAACCGAGGAAAGCCATATAACCAGTCTAGAATGGAGCGGTAGAGGGCTCGTAGGGAGTTTGAACCTAAGCGGCCTTCCCTTACTGAGCGACGCCTACTTATCCGGCAATAATTTGTCGTCGTTAAATTTAAGCGATTCGGTTACGTTGAAAACCCTTCAGGCAGCCAGTTCTGGCTTATTGTCCATTGATGTTACGGGCTGTTCTGAACTGGAGGAACTTAATGTAGACAGAAATCTGCTGACGGAACTCTCTATAGAAGGCTGCCTTTCATTAAAGAGACTGGATTGTAATACAATGGCTAATTTAACCGAGCTTAACCTGAGCGACGGTGTTTCATTGGAGCGAGTATACTGCCAGAGCACGGCGCTGAGCGAAATTGACGTATCGCCCTGCGTTTCCCTTCTTGGCATCTATGCGAACGAGAATCCGGACCTGACAAGCATTGATGTTTCTAATTGCCCCAATATAGAGACAATAAGCGTGGATTCATGCAGTATAGAGGAGCTGGACCTCAGCGGTATTACAACCCTAGTAAGCCTTGACTGCGACGAAAACGGCATGAAAACCTTAAAGCTTGACGGATGCACAAGCTTAAGAAGTTTATCCTGTAACGAAAACGAGCTTACAGAGCTGGATTTGTCCGGATGTGGGGCGCTGATTCTGCTGTCTGCAGGTGAAAACAACCTGAACAGCCTGAACATCGATGATTGTGTAAATATAGAATCCCTTTATATAAACGACAACAATTTATCGGGAGTGCTTGATCTTAGAAGTTATAACGCTTTAGATACTCTTGAATGCTACTATAACAATTTAACCGAGCTATATCTTAGCGGAAATCTCATATATGTTTATTGCTATGGAAACGACCTAGCCAAGCTTGAGATTGAGGCCAGTCAAAATTTGTGGAGGCTTCACTGCTATGACAATAACCTTATAGAGCTTGATGTCGATAATTTTATAAACCTAGAGGAATTGTACTGCCAGGACAATGATATAGAGAGACTTGAGATTGGCGGATGTACTAATCTCAAGGTCCTTTACACATCGGGCAATCCTCTTAACTATATCCATACGAATTCCGAATGGATGGGTGCATATCCTGTAACGGTATCCTCGCAGACGGGAGGCCATGTTGAGCTTCAAAGGGAGCAGGTTTGGATACAGTACCTGCCGCTGACCGCTGCCGCCTATGCGGACGAAGGTTATGAGTTCACAGGCTGGTACGATGAGAATGGCGAGCTCGTCTCCACGGTATCCCCCTTTATCATGGAGACGGGCAGCTATAACATCGAAGCGCGTTTCGCTTCACTGAACGACACATACACCGTTACGTTTATCGACGGCCTTACGGGGGATACAATCGACGTGCAAACCATACCTGAGGGAGGGGACGCCGTTGAACCCGAAGCACCTGAACATGAAGGCTATGAGTTTACCGGCTGGGACGGCGATTTCACGAACGTGACTTCTGATTTGACAATAACGGCGCTTTACGAAGAGGTTATGAACTACAGCGTTGAGGTGGGCGATGTAAGCGCTAACCAGGGCGGCAGGGTATTAGTACCGATTAGTATGGACAGCCTAGCCTCCGGGGTTTTCACCATCAGCTATGATTCGGAAGCGCTCAGGTACATTACATATACCAACCCTGACGCTAACGCCTTTGTATTGATCAACGAGAGCGAGCCTGGAATGCTGGATATCGCGGTTGTCAATCCCAACGGAAACTATGACGGCGAGTGCATCTCGCTTGAGTTCGCGGTATCGGCGGATGCCATAGGCACATACGGACTTGACCTCACGGTTACTGACGGCGCGAGCATAGCTGACGGAACCACCATTTCCGTTGATGGGGATGACATCAGCGCTGTAAGCGGCTCGATAACCGTCTCCACTGAATATACGGTAACATTTAACTATATGGTAGACGGCGAATGGGTGTCCGAGACACAGACCGTGGCGGCGGGGGAGGCGGCAACTTCACCGGAGACACAACCGCAGCCACATGGAATAACACAGTATATATTCCTCAGCTGGGATGCTGACTTCTCAGCGGTTTATTCCGATATTGAGGTAACCGCGCAATACGGTCTGCTGGGAGATGTGTATACAGACGATCAGCTCAGTATATCGGATGCGATGATGATAATGCGTAGCGCGGCGGGAATGGAGCAGCTCAGTGAATCGCAAATCCCGCTTGCAGACGTGAATGGTTCAGGGGCGTTGGATATAGTCGACGCACTCTATCTGATACGGCTGATTATAGGGACGGAAAGCTTTAATCGCTAATAGTTTAGTATTTGCCCTTTAGCTTAACTATTGAAACGCCCTCCGGCAGCCGCTGGAGGGCGTTTCAGACTGTCAAAAAACCCCTGGGATTGTTAAGGCGCACAGCTCTCGACTTTAAATCCGGCTCTGACGATATATGCGTAAGGGCCGAATGAAAACCGCGGAGTTTTCGTTCTTTGCGCGTTTCACCGCACGGGACCGTAGGCTAGAGCGCGCGGTGAAAATCCACGGTTTTAGCGACATGAGCGGCCAGAATCGCATCCTGCACACGGCCTGAGCGGGAACGAGGCGTGTCGGAGTTCTGGAGAACGTGCGGCAAGGCTGTCCTCTTTGGCGCCCTGGAAACCATATATGCCTGACTATGGCCTGTAATAGCCGAATTCCTTTGTAATCACGTCCCCTCCATTATACGGCGTTTTCGTAGGTTTATGGACATAAAGGCCCCCTAATCCCCACTTGGATACGAACAGTCCGGACGCCTTATTGTATACCACCGCGGAATGAGGCCGGTTGCCGTTGGAAGAAATATAATAATCAACACTATCCCCGTTTTTTACGGACGCTGGGATCGTATTCGAAGCCTTGACAGAGGTTATCCAGTTCTTTCGGAACTTCGCGGGATTGTCAATCCAGTATCTATTGCTTGAACTATTGCTGTACCAGGCATAGGAGTGGCAATTATATTTGACCGTTGGGTTTCTTAAAACCGTTACTTGGAATTTGCTTTTCGCGCTATCGTTAATCAATTTTTTGTGTTGAGAGGAGAGCTCGCCGGAGATCCATTCATATGCAACGGCGCCGTTGGACAGAGTAACTATCCTGGTTCTTACGGTTATTCCAAAATTATTGTAAACGAAATCCCTCATTTGGGAATTGGTCATTACGGGGTTTGCGCTGCAGGCCATTAAAAGCGCTGTAAGAAATATAACTGATAAAGCCAGGCAGAGCAGGCGAATGCCGCTATATCTTGAGTGCCGCATTACAGCTCATCCCCTAAATACTCGGTTTTAAAATATGAGACTATATCTCCCAATGCGGCGTCGCTTACGTCGTCGAGATTTAGCCTTCCCGTCTCGATATATGTTTTTACCGCTGCTGAACCATCTATAATTTGCGCAAAGCCGCTGTCATGCTTATATAAGCAGCTCAACCCCAAAAAGAGGGTCGTTGATATGGTATAGGTATCGGGGGGACCTTCAGCTATTTGTACGGCTTTATTATAACACTCAACCGCCAGCTCGCGGCTTTCCTGAGCCGTAAGCGTACCCAAGACGCTGTCCTGCGCAAGGACCATTTCCAAGTACTGAAAGCGGATAGTGCTGGAACGGTCGTCGGCAAGCAACTTGTCTAAATCAATGGATTTAGACAAGTCTATCAGACGGCCGCCGCTGTCCGCCCGTAAAGACAGCTCTTGCAGGCCATTGTAAGAGGACGCCACATTTTCAAACCCCTCTTTGATGGTGTTAAAAAAGTACATATCGCTGAAAAAATTGTAATTCATACAGGTAAGAATAAGATCGTCAGTCGAAAGGGATTTAACGGACTCCTGTGGGATTTGGGATACCTCAAACATTTCTTCAATCTCAAGATTTCCCCATATTTCCCCATATTTCAGGCGTATCATAGGGATTTATCTTCGAAACGTATTGCTTCCCAGACTTCTTTGCGTTTAAAAATCCGTCGGGAATTGGAAACCAAAAGTCCATCTCTTCAAGTTCGCTCAGGTAAACGTCGGGATCGCCTATATCCTCCGCCGCTTTATCCACACGCTCGGCATATGTTACATACGCCTTCCTGATCTCCGCTCCAAGGGCGGAGTTTCGGTTTGCAGCCAATACCCCCGCAAAAACCGATAGGGCGATTATTGCGCATAGCAACGTAATAATACTCCTTGATCTTAGGGTTTTCATACGAGCCTCCTTTAAGTATTCAATTTTGATATATTAAATAACGATTATATGTCAAGGTGCTTTAAACATAAGCCATTGGGTGCATATCAGTCGCTTGTCAACCTCCACGATTCATCATATGTTATATCCAATGCGCGCTATTGGATGAACATAGCATCCCCTATACTTACGGAACGCAGGATTTTCATCTACTTCAAAAGCGTTTCCCATTCTCTTCTCCCATACAGCATACGGACGATGCCGACCATCTCTGCCGCCTTATTCACGGTGTAGAACACCAGGTAATTATCTATCGGCAACAGCCGGATGCCCTTAAACGCCAGGTATTTGTCAGACACAACGCCATGACGCTCCGGCATTGTTCGCAGAGACATCATGGCGTCTTTAATTCTTCCCATCTGGTTCAGAGCCGTGACAGGCTCTTGCAGGTTGACGGCGATGTAGTCCACGATCTCTTCGAGGTCTGCATCGGCAACCTCAGAAATCATCACTTTGTACTCAATCATTTTTCAACCTGCTTTCGATACGGTCGAAGACATCGCCGGCCGGCTTGACCTTTCCCTTTTCGATGTCGTCTAAGCCTTTTTCGAGCATAGCATACAGCTCAAACTTTCCGACGAGCCTCTCATAGGTTTCGATGCTCATAACGGCAAGATCGCCGGCTCCATTTCTCGTGATATAAACCGGCTCATTGTATCTATGGCAGAACTCCGAAATCTCATTGTATCTGTTTCTCAGGTCTGAACTTGGTCTAATGGCTGGCATACTGTTCACCTCCACCTTTATTATATCCATATTCTATCAAAATATAGATACGACGTCAAGCGGGATAGGGCCTCAAAATGGGCCTATAACGCTTTATTGCCTCATGATGAAGTTTAGGTATTCATTCTGGAAAAACGCCGCAGTTTGATGGTCTTAAATCGGTTAGACGGCGTATTGCGCTCTGATTTTGGAGTGCAAAGCAAAAGCCTCCGCATGGGAGGCTTGCTATTCGGCCGGTTGGAGGCGTTCGGGAAGCGTCGGGTCAATCGCTATCATGGAAAGCAACCGGCAGGCCGGACCGCTTGGCATATTCCTTCCGCTTTCCCATGCCTCGACCGCCTTTTTAGATACGCCCAAGAACTCAGCAAGCGTCGTCTGGGTCATGTTGGCTGTTTTCCGGATAGCCTTTACTTCTTCGCCGTTATACTCCCTGACCGGTGCAATTCTACATTCGCTACGCACGGGTCGAACCTCCCTGCGGCCTCCCGTACTCATAGATCGTATCGCTGGGAAGGTCTATCCTGTCGTTCCAGAAAACGCATGTACGGCTAGCGTCGAGCTGCACATGATTAAACAGGCCGTGAATAGCTACCAAATCACGGTAGCTCTCGATTTGCCTGATGTCGTCCATCACGTCGTAAATGACCGCCTTTCCATCATCGAACACGACGCTCAAGTTGTAGTCCGGTAACGGCTTAACCTCTCTGATGCGCGGTATCATGCGGTTCACCTCCTTATTGCAACGGGGGCAGCTTCTTGAGATTTTGAGTGTTCCACATTTTCAAAAGCTCGCCCTGGTTTTTCCCCATCCACTCTTTCACCAACTCTTGGGCCTTCCTCGGAAGGTCGCCTTCGGTCATTTCCATTGTTCTTAAATCGAAAATGCCGATATGTTCTCCATAGAGCGCGTGAAGGTGGCTCGGTTCGTGTTCTTTCGGCTTGAAAAACATCTTTATGATGATACCGTAAAATCGACTTATCTCAGGCATTATATCACTTCCTCACTTCATAGGATGGATTAATTTTCTATCATCATTCTACCCTATTGAGTAGGGTTTGTCAAGAGGTTTACCGAAGAGTTCTCGGTATTCTTCCTCATAGGTTTTCTTGTGGCCCTCCGGATTTTCGCGCCAAACCCACTCGTCATAGCGTGGTAGATAAAGAGCTAACAGTCTATTAAGCATTGTCACTCTCCGTTTTCATAAGATGCTCAACCTGTATATCTCCATAAATACAAATAGCTTTTATAATGTTTCGATACTCACGGGGATTTTGACGTTTGATTTTTGAAAGAACAGGTAACAAAATACTAGGTGATATATTGCACTCAGGATTTTTAACTGTATAGAGATCAATAACTTGCGCCATAAAAACACCTCCTCGTGCCTCTGTGGCGGGTCATAAGGAAGTAAATAGTTTAAGGAAGAACCGGCGTGGCGGAAGTCACGCCGGTTCTGCTTGGTCTAGGGCGTCCCGTCCAATCTGGAGGGGGACGAGGATTTTGCCCACATAGGTAAAGTAGACCTCAATGGTGACGTGCTTTCTGCCGTTGATTCTCTCCGGGCTGTGTACCACGATCTTGCTGACCATCTCGTTGAGCAGGGCGGCGTCCAGCTCCTGGATTTCCATGTACCTGTCCACCAGCTCCAGAAACCTGCCCACGTCGGCAATCTGCCCGGCCTCGCTTACGACCTCCTGTTCCAGCGCGGTCGCAAGGCGGCTGATTTCCGCCTGTTCCTTCTCGTACTCCTGGGACAATTTCAGATACCGGGCGTCAGTCAGCTTGCCCAGCACATTGTCCTCGTAAATGTGCTGGATAATCTTGTCCAAATCCTCCATGCGCCTGCGCGCCCCGGTGAGCGCCCTGCGCTTCTGCTCCAGCTCCGCCCTGCGGCTGGCCTCGTCCTGGGCCAGCATCTCCTGGGTGAAGTCCTCCCGGAACATCCGCACATAGGCCAGGGTTCGCTGAATGCAGGAAAGCACCAGCCGGTAGAGCACCTGTTCCCGGATGAAATGGATTTGGCAGGAGCCGGTGTTGCTCTTGTAGTTGGAGCAGACAAAGTGATCCTGGCTGTCATCCTTGTAGGTGTTGCAGGTGCAAAAATACAGCTTGGCCCCGCAGTCCGCGCATCGGACAAGGCCGGAGAAAATGCTGGTCTTGCCTGTCTTGGTTGGCCTGCGCTTGTTGGCCCGGAGCGCCTGCACCCGTTCCCACTGGCCCCGCTCGATGATGGCGGGCTGGTTGTCCTCGAATACCCGCTGGTTCTCAACGGGGTTTTCCATCCGCTTTTTGAATTTCAGGGACTTGGTATAGGTCTTGAAGTTCACGGTACAGCCCGTGTATTCCCGCCGCTCCAGGATTTTGATAACCGCGCTGGAAGTCCATTGATACAGGTTGTCCGGTATGGCCCATCCCTTTTGCCGGGCGTTGTAGGCGGTGACGGTGAGTACCTTATCCGCCGTCAGGAGTTTTGCGATCTGCATAGGTCAAAAATGCGCCGTACTACCTGGGCGGCTTCCTCATCCACCACCCATTTCTTTTTGTCGTCCGGGTACTTGACATAACCATAGGGCGGTTGCTGGCGATGTGCTCCCCAGCCTCGCCCCGCAGCTTCACCACCGCCCGGATTTTCTTGCTGGTGTCCTTGGCGTAGTAGTCGTTAAAGACGTTCTTGAACACCGCGAAGTCGTTTTCCCCCTTGGCGCTGTCCACGTCGTCGTTTATTGCGATGAAGCGCACGTCGTAGGCGGGGAAGATGAAATCCTGCAAGCGGCCCATGTAGGAATACTCCCAGCCCAGCTGGGACAGGTCCTTGACGATCAGCGCGGACACGCCGTAATCCTCCACATGCTTCATCATCTCCAGGAAGCCGGGGCGGTTGAATAATGAGGTGTGATAGCGATAGCGGCAAAAAGCTAATAAAATCAATGGTTTTGCGGACAGCGGATAGACAGGGAATGTGTTAAAAACTGAATACGCACACAAACGGCGTTACCTTAACCCCTTTGGGGGAGAAAGTAACGCCGTTTTTTTATGCCCGCAGGAAAGGAGGTGCAGCCGGAATGTATTTCACAAAGGGCAAGCAGCGGGCGTTTGAATTGCTCATGCAGCAGAAGCCGGGATTTGACCGCTATCAATCCGGTTGTGCCGGAGATGATGAAGATTGCGGCACTTGCCGTTTCTACCGCCCCGGGTGGAAATATGAGTTTTGCGTTTTCAAAGAGTGTCCCTATTGCCCCGGCAAAAGGACGCGGAAAACGCACGCCAGCATGGACAAATAGACGGGCAAAAGCCCTTGTGCCATGCGGCTTTGCAGACGCGAAAACGGCAAAGGGCATATTGCAATACCAAAACAGCCGAAAACGGCTTTCTAATTGTCCACGCATACCAAGAGAGGAAGTGAGGAAATATGGCAGTTTTCAGAGTGGAGCGAAATACGGGATATACCGTTATGAGCAACCACCACTTGCGAAACAAGGAATTGTCCTTAAAGGCAAAGGGCTTGTTGTCGCAAATGCTTTCGCTGCCCGAAGATTGGGATTATACCCTTGCGGGCTTATCCCATATCAACCGGGAGAAGATCGACGCAATCCGCGAAGCGGTAAAGGAACTCGAAAAAGCCGGATATATCGTGCGCAGCCGGGAGCGCGACGAAAAGGGACGCTTGCGGGGCGCAGATTACGTCATATACGAGCAGCCGCAGCCGCGAGAGCCGGAAGCAGCTACCAGCGGCGGACAGCCGCCTATATTGGATTTACCTACATTGGAAAATCCAACATTGGATAATCCAACGTTGGAAAAACCTACGCAGGAAAAACCTACGTTGGAAAATCCAACGCAATTAAATAAAGATATATTAAGTAAAGAACAATCAATTACTGATTTATCAAGTACCGATTCCATTCCTTTCCATTCCCTAAACCCCTTGCCCTTTGCGCATGGCGAAGCGGCTACGCCGCCGGAAAGGAAAAGAACGGAAGCGAAAAGCAATAGCGCAGTAGAGATTTACAGGGAGATTATCAAGGACAATATCGAATACGACCATCTCATTCAAAACTGCAAAATTGACAAAGACCGTTTGGACGAGATTGTTGACCTTATGCTGGAAACCGTCTGCACAGCCCGAAAGACAATCCGTATTGCCGGGGACGACTACCCCGCCGAATTGGTGAAATCCAAGTTTTTGAAGCTGAACAGCAGCCATATTGAGTTTGTTTTGGATTGCATGAGGGAGAACACAACCAAAGTGCGCAACATCAAGCAGTATCTAAAAGCGGTGCTGTTCAACGCGCCGAGTACCATTGACAGCTACTATACCGCCCTTGTCAATCACGACTTATACGGCGGCGAATGAGCATAGCCGCACTTTACCGGGAAAGGAGTTGATACCTTGCAGGAGGAAGTAACCCAAAAAACGATTGCCCTATACGTCAAAGTGGGAAAAGGCGCGGCGCGGCTTACCGAACAGGCGTTACAGAAAGCAATCCAAAAGTTTTTGGAGCAGAAAAGCAAACCCGCGCATGGGAAACAGACCATGCGGCAGCTTATGAAGCAGAACGCGGGTGTTTCCAACATCGAGATCACCGACAGCAATATTAAAGCCTTTGAGAGTACGGCGAAGAAATACAACATAGATTTTTCGCTAAAAAAGGTTAAGGGCGAGCAGACCCGTTACCTTGTGTTTTTCAAAGGCCGGGACGCGGACGTTATGACCGCAGCGTTTCAAGAGTTTTCCGCAAAGAAGCTGAACCGGGAGAAAAAGCCCTCTATCCGCAAAGCCCTTGCCGCTGCAAAGGACAAGGCGAAGCAGCTTAACGCCGCCCGCGACAAGGTAAAGAAAATGGACAGGGGGCGCGAGATATGAAGCAGATCAACTACAAAAAGCTGATACTTCCGAATATCCCCTATGTGTTCTTTGTCTATCTCTTTGATAAAGTCGGACAGGCGGTGCGGCTTGCCCCCGGCGCGGATATTTCTGCAAAGATACTGAATATCACACAAGGATTTTCCGCAGCCTTTGAAAACGCCTTGCCGAGCGTTTACCCGTTGGATTTGCTTGTCGGCATTGTCGGTGCGGTGATTATCCGCTTGATAGTCTATGTCAAAGGGAAAAACGCGAAGAAATACCGCAAGGGCGCGGAGTACGGCTCTGCCCGATGGGGAAACGCCGAAGATATAAAGCCCTACATAGACCCGGATTTCCAAAACAACATCATTTTGACGCAGACGGAACGGCTTACCATGAACAGCCGCCCGAAGCAGCCGAAGTACGCGAGAAATAAGAACGTCGTCGTGATCGGCGGCAGCGGCAGCGGAAAAACAAGATTTTTTGTCAAACCTAATCTAATGCAGCTTCATTCCTCTTACGTCTTAACCGACCCGAAAGGTACGGTTTTGATTGAGTGCGGGAAGCTGCTGCAACGGGCGGGCTACCGCATTAAGGTACTGAATACGATTAACTTCAAAAAATCTATGCACTACAACCCCTTTGTGTATATCCGCAGCGAGAAAGATATTTTGAAGCTGGTAAATACGTTGATAGCGAATACCAAAGGTGAGGGAGAAAAAAGCGCGGAGGATTTTTGGGTAAAGGCAGAACGGCTTTTGTATTGCGCGTTGGTGGGCTACATCTGGTACGAAGCCCCCGCCGAGGAAATGAACTTTATTACCCTGTTGGAACTTATCAACGCCAGCGAAGCCCGCGAGGACGACGAGGAATATCAAAGCCCCGTCGATTTGCTGTTTGCCGACTTGGAAGAACGCGACCCCGACCATTTCGCGGTGAAGCAGTACCGAAAATATAAATTGGCGGCGGGCAAAACCGCAAAATCAATCCTCATTTCTTGCGGTGCGAGGCTCGCTCCTTTTG
>UQXE01000012.1 GCA_900544965.1 uncultured Eubacteriales bacterium
TTCCATGTCTAATACCTATTCCATATGTTCCAAAATGCCTGAAAGGCATTTCAGACCGTTGAAAAACCCATGGTTTTGGAAAGAGCCGCGTTTCTTGCGTCCTTCGGACGCTCGCAACGCTCACGAAAAATGCTGCGGCATAAGGCTTTGGGGCTCTGCCCCAAACCCCGGCAGGGGGATGATCCCCCTGCACCCCGCACTTTGTCAGCAGCCTGAAAATATTCTTTTCGTTGCCAGTTGTTTCTGTCAATTACTCTGTATTCCATAAAAAAACTCCTCATTCGTTCATTTCCATTTGGTCTGTGTTCCACCATTCGGGAGTTAAAGACTTCAAGTGTATCACCTTTTTCGTTTCATAGTCGCACAAAATTTCTATTTCGCCTGCTGTTTTATTCAACTGCATCATAAATTCCCGGCAAGCTCCACACGGCATACCTGCTTTTCCATCCGGCATGACAGCGACTATTTTTATGATTTGGCTTTCCCCGTTTGTTATCATATTTGCAATTGCATTTCTTTCCGCGCATATTCCCAATGAACAAGCCGTATCAATGCAAACCCCGGTATAGATATTTCCTTTTGCCGAAAGAACTGCGGCAGAAACACTCCCAGCCTCAATCAGTGGAGAGAGTTTTCTTTCATGCTGTACTTTCCTTGCGGCAATATACAATTTATCCCACGCTCCATCGTATTGAGCAAGCGCACGTTCTTCCATCTCACGAACAAAATTTTCTTTCCCATCACAATATCCATCTATGTCATAGGGAAACTCTTGCGCAAGGTCTTTCTTGATTTTTGCGTATTCGTTCCGCTCTTTTTTATGGGTTCGCATATAGTCCCGAAATGCAAGGTGCCGTCCGATATTGTTCCAATCGTCCGCTTGAAAAATATGAATTTGATGGGTTCGCTCATCACCGCCTTTGCGAAGATAGCGTCTGCCCGTTATTCCAAATTCTCCGAGATATTCGTAACCTATCTCTGAAAACTTTTCCGCAACTGTATCTACCTCTTCAAGACTTCTAACGACTGCCATAATATCGATAATTGGCTTGGCGGCCAGTCCCGGAACAGATGTACTTCCAATATGGTAGATAGAAATGCAATTATCTTTCAGTATCTCGGTAATATAGTCCCGCTCTCGTACATATTTTGACGGCCATTCCGGGTCATAATTTACAACGGTTATATGCTGTGGCATAATAAATCACTCCTTGATTTCTTTAATTTTCATACCAACTTGCTCCCTTAATCAGTATTTACTGCTCTCTTACTTTCTCCCCCGCTGCGGCTTTGGATTTTTCAGCAAGTCCGACTTTTGTGCAATTCTTTTTAGCCACTTTCTTTCTTCCTCTGACAGCTTCCCATAGTTCAGCTTGAGCCGCTTACAGATAAATGCCATAGCCGCCTGCTCCGGGTCGCTGTCCTCTCTGGTGGTTTCCTCTGCGGTCTGCAAAAAATCTTCCAGAGGATTGTCCTCCGGGACGCTGAAAAAATCGTCCTTATGCGCTTCCCGCAGGTCAAGAGCTATCTTGTTTATGTCCTGCTGTATCACATAGCGGCAAAAGCTGTCATCATCAATATGGGCGGCGATAAGCTGTCTTAACTGCGGGTCGGACAAGCCGGGATTGTGCTGCTTCATAATGGTTGCGCTCATAATATCCACAATGGCATTTGCGCTCTGTACCTGCTTGACTGCCGTTCCGTTCACATAGATTTCAAGGTCAGCCATGAGCCGGGGAAAATCAGGGTGCGCCGCCAGCTCACACAAGAGGGAATTATCCACCCGCCCACTTTTCAATAGTTCAATCATATCATCACTCAAACGCAGGTCTGCAAGCTCGGCGTTTGGGTGATTTTTTGTTTTAGAGCGTCCCAGCAGGTAATCAATGGTCACTTCATAAACCTTTGCCAGCTGGATAAGGGCATGGTGGCTGATGTCTTTGAGATTGTCTCCCTCATAACTGCCTAAAGCAGATTTGGAAAGATGAGTTTCCTCCGCAAGCTGTTCCAGCGTCAGCCCACGCTCCACACGCAAATCTTTCAATCGTTCTTGTATGGATAGTTCCATGCTCTCCCTCCTTGTCTGCTCGATAAATGGGAACTGTGTCTTACTAAATCTTCACTCAATGTTTTCAACATGAGTTCTTAAATAATCAAAATATTTTTTGCCATCATCATTACCGTCCTCGTCAGGCTCAAATATCTCCCTTCCTTCAAACATATAGGCTCTAAGCAAATATTCTGTGGCGTTTTTTTCGTCCCCTATTTCTAAACAACATTCACCTAATCGAAGCATAACAAACGGATTTCCATATCCCTCGCCGCTCAAATTCCCCCTTGCTTTGTCAAAGCATTCGTGTGCTTTTTCGTATTGTTTCTTTTGAAAATAAATATCGCCAATGGCAGCTAAAAACCATATGGTTTCACTGTAAAATTGCTGTGGCTCTGGGATTAGGCTAAGAGCTTCTTTCCATGCTTGTATAGCTTCCTCATATTGTTCTTCTTCCTCAAACTGATTGCCTTTTTGGGCTAATTCATCTAACTTAGTTTTTATTTGTGGTGTTAGTTCATCAATAGCCACTTCTTCATTTTTCTTCTTTGAAAACAGTCCCATAATATACCTCCGTGAAATTTCGATTTGCCATTCTATTTCTTCTATTCTACCACAATTCCGAGAGCGTGGAAATAGAGAGTTTTCCGGGCTGATTTCCGACCTTATGGATATACGGGGCGGGCGGTCTTTTAGGTGTAGACTTAAGGTAGTTCATCGATGAGCTGCACCTTGAAAACAGAATGACCGTCCGAAAAGGAATACCTCTCCCGGAGAAGTAGCGCATTTGCGTACCAAAGGAGAATCACGCCGCAGGAATGGGGCAGGAAGCCTTTTCGGGGAGAACGGCAAAGGAAAAATGGAGGGAACACATGAGAGAGAACCCATATAAACGACTGCCGCCCATAGAGCGCAGGCAGGACGGTTCCCTTTACCGCATGACACCGGCACAGAGGAAACAGGCAAACGCCCTGATCCGCCGGGAGTGCTGCTGTTATGAGGACGGGGACTGTATACTCCTTGACGATGGGGACACCCACACCTGCCCCCAGACCATTTCTTTCTCGGTCTGCTGTAAGTGGTTCCGCTGGTCGGTCTTGCCGCAAATCGGAACGCTGGAAGCAGAGATTTTCCGGGATAAGGAGCTAAAACGCTGTGCGGTCTGCGGCAGAGTGTTCGTCCCAAAGTGCAACCGGGCGAAATACTGTCCCGACTGTGCCGCCAGAGTTCACAGGCGGCAGAAAACAGAAAGTGAACGGAAAAGGAGGTCTTGTGTGGACAGTTAGGGGCTGAAAAGTCCTTGATTTACAAGGCTTTGCAAGCACAGAACAGGGGCAGGCAATAGAAACTACTGCCTGTCCCCGAAAACGGGCTTCTAACCGTCCACAAAACACGATATGACAAACACCATTTATATCCATCAGCCGGAAAAGGCGGTCAGCTTTACCCGGCTTCCCAATTTCCTTTTTGAAGCCCCCACATTCACGCCACTGTCCAACGAAGCAAAGGTACTGTACGCCTTTATCCTGCGCCGGACAGACCTGTCCCGGAAAAACGGCTGGGCGGACGAATACGGGCGCATTTACCTCTACTATCCCATCAACGAGGTAGTGGAGCTGCTCCACTGCGGGCGGCAGAAAGCGGTCAACACCCTGCGGGAGCTGCAATACGCCGGACTGGTGGAAATCCAGAAGCAGGGCTGTGGAAAACCCAACCGAATTTACCCAAAATCCTATGAAGCGGTTCCAAACACCGACTTCAAGAAATCCGGTTATGGAACGCCGGAGGGCTGAAAACCGCACTCATGAAGTACGATAATCAATCCTCTTGAAGTACGGAAACCGGACGGTATATAGAAATACAGAGATTAAAACGATTTTATTTATATCTTATCCATTCCTATCCTATCCGAGATATTTTCTGCGGGATTTTCCTGTGGAAAAGTCCCGGAAAGGAATGGAATGGGGAAAGGAGTTTCATGGCACAACACGCAATTTTGCGATTTGAAAAACACAAGGGCAATCCGGCAAGACCGCTGGAAGCCCATCACGAACGGCAAAAGGAACAGTACGCCAGCAATCCCGACATTGACACCAGCCGGAGCAAGTACAATTTCCACATCGTCAAGCCGGAGGGCAGGTACTACCACTTCATTCAAAACCACATTGAACAGGCAGGCTGCCGTACCCGTAAGGACAGCACCCGGTTTGTGGATACGCTGATTACCGCCAGCCCGGAGTTTTTCAAGAAAAAGTCCCCAAAGGAGATACAGGAATTTTTCCAGCGAGCGGCTGATTTCTTAATCGGGCGGGTAGGGAAAGAAAATATCGTGTCGGCGGTGGTACACATGGACGAGAAAACGCCCCACCTGCATTTGACCTTTGTTCCGCTGACAAAGGACAACCGCCTGTGTGCAAAGGAGATTATCGGCAACCGGGCAAACCTGACGAAGTGGCAGGACGATTTTCACGCCTATATGGTGGAGAAATATCCCGACTTGGAGCGTGGGGAAAGCGCCAGCAAGACAGGCAGGAAGCATATCCCCACCCGTCTGTTCAAGCAGGCGGTCAATCTCTCCAAACAGGCAAAAGCCATTGAAGCCACGCTGGACGGTATTACCCCGTTCAACGCCGGAAAGAAGAAAGAGGAAGCCCTCTCCCTGCTGAAAAAGTGGTTTCCGCAGATGGAGAACTTCTCCGGTCAACTCAAAAAATACAAGGTCACAATAAACGACCTTTTGGCAGAAAATGAACAGTTGGAAGCCAGAGCCAAAGCCAGCGAAAAAGGCAAGATGAAAGATACGATGGAACGGGCAAAGCTGGAAAGCGAGCTGAAAGACATTCAGCGGCTGGTAGACCGTATCCCGCCGGAGGTGCTGGCAGAATTGAAACGACAGCAGCGGCACACAAGAGAACGGTGATTGATGACAGAAAACATTTCACGCCGCACAGCGGCATTGTACCTTGAAAACTGAATACAGAGAAAGGCGATATATGGCAAAAAAGCAACCGGACACCAATATCCCCCAACATGAAATAGAAGCCCTTGCCCGGTGCTTACTTCCCGAAATCCAAAAATTCTTTGAAAGCCCGGAAGGACAAAAAGAATTTGAGGAGTGGAAAGCACAGAGGGCAAAAGAAACAGAAAAGAAAAGGAGCGTATGACAAAAGCGGCGGTATCACTCACGATACCGCCGCTTTTGCTTTTCGCACTAAAGATATACTAAAAATCCGAAGCCGTCCCCGATTGGAACCGGGTTCGGATTATCATTATCTGGTGCGGCTGGCGAGATTTGAACTCGCAAGGTTTCCCCGACGGATTTTAAGTCCGTTGTGTATGCCGTTCCACCACAGCCGCATGCCAACGTTGATATAATATTCGTTTTTCCTCCAAACGTCAATAGCAAAAGATAAAGGTCCGAAGAATTAACCGCCAGTTTCAATCTGCCTGGCCAGTTCGGCCTTGATTGAATCGTGAGGGTCACTCCATCCTTCAGGCTTAATTACCTTATTATCTCCATCTCTAAATCGTGGTTTCCCATCGGACCAGAGCTTTGACATGTTCGCACCATGAACAATGTCCATAATAGGCTGTGGACGTACGCCCATCTCTACGAGGGTGCCCAGCGCGAAGTAAATTAGATCAATCATTGCGTCGGCCTGTTCGGTTAGATCATTCCTCTCTGAAGCCTCCAAAAATTCGGATATTTCGTCCTGCATCCAGCCGCAGCGCGTTGCCGCGCGTTCCTTAGACATGCCGCGGGGACGATTCGCCACCGGAACATCAAACTCCCTGTGGAACTCCAAAACCTGTTCCCATGCATTATCAAGTCCTGTCATTTTACCGCCTCTTACATTATATTAATTCGAATGTAATCCCAACCTAAACATTATATTCTATAATGGAAAATTTTTGAACAGCTATTTCCCTATTATATACGGTATATATGACGCTGACTACTTTTATAGCGTTTATTGCTGGATTATACTTATATGGATATAATGTTGTGTACGTATATTTTACGACATAAAATTCTTTAGACGGAGGTAGGTAATATTGAAACAGCTAATGCTTGGCAACGAGGCGATTGCAAGAGGCGCATACGAGGCTGGCGTCCGCGTATCGAGCGCATATCCTGGCACGCCCAGCACGGAGATAAATGAAAATGTAGCCAACTACCCCGAGATATACTGCGAATGGGCTCCCAACGAGAAGGTGGCTGTCGAGGTGGCGCTAGGAGCGTCGGTAGCCGGCGCACGCAGCATGGCATGCATGAAGCATGTAGGTCTTAACGTAGCGGCGGACCCATTCTATACCGCGACATACACGGGAGTAAACGCAGGGCTTGTAGTCGTGGTAGCCGACGACCCTGGAATGCACTCGTCGCAGAATGAACAGGACACGAGAATGCACGCGAGAGCGTCTCACGCTCCGTGCCTTGATCCATCCGACAGCCAGGAATGCAAGGATTTTATGCGTGTAGCGCTTGAGCTGAGCGAAGAATATGACACGCCTGTTATACTAAGGCTTACGACGAGAATAGCCCATGCGAGAACCGTTGTTGAAATCGGCGAGAGGGAAGAAAGCCCTCTGAAGGAGTACGTAAAAAACAATAAAAAGTATGTTTCAATGCCTGGCAATATGATTGGCCGCCACCTGTTCGTGGAAGAGCGTGAAACCCGTTTGGCTGAAGCCGCAAACAGGCTTTCAATAAACCGCATCGAATGGGGCGATAAGCGTGTTGGGGTTGTAACCTCGGGCGCGGCCTATAACTATGTTAAGGAGGCGATGCCAACCGCATCGGTGCTCAAGCTGGGACTTGCCTATCCGCTGCCTAAAAAACTTATTGAGGAATTTGCTTCTGAAGTTGAAGAGCTTTATGTAATAGAGGATATGGAACCGTTCTTTGAGGATACCATCAAGGCGTGGGGAATATCCTGTTCAGGCAAGGATAAGACGGGGGTACAGGGCGAGCTTTTCGCTAAAAAGATTGCCGCCAAATTTATGGGTGAGCAAGAGGCCGGTCCTATGAATACCCAGGGAATACCGGTAAGGCCGCCTGTGCTCTGCCCAGGATGCCCGCATAGGGGGCTTTATTATATCCTTGGAAAGCTGAAGCTGACGGTGTGTTCGGATATTGGCTGTTACACGCTTGGCGCGCTTGCGCCCCTATCGGGAGTGGATACCTGCGTATGCATGGGCGCGTCAATAGGAATGGCCCACGGTATGGAAAAGGGAAGGGGCGTTGAGCAGGCGAAAAAGACCGTTGCCGTGCTTGGCGACAGCACGTTCTGTCATAGCGGAATCACAGGATTGCTCAACATGATGTATAACCGTTCGGTTGGAACTGTTATAATAGCCGACAATTCAATAACCGGCATGACCGGACATCAGCATAATCCGGCGACAGGGTTTGATATACACGGAAACCCCGCTCCGGCGATAAACCTTATAAAGCTGTGCGACTCCATGGGCATAAAGAATATTACAGTAGTTGATCCTTATGATCTCAAAGAGCTGGAGCGTGTTGTTCGCGAGGAAACGGCGCGGGAGGAGCTGAGCGTAATAATCAGCCAAAGGCCCTGTGCGCTTATAGTAAAGCAGCCAGGCATTCCGTTCGCATGTGATGAGGAGAAGTGCAGAAATTGCGGAATGTGCATGAAAATAGGCTGCCCAGCGATAAAAAGAACCGGTAAGAGCGTGGAAATTGACCCGACGCAATGCGTCGGCTGCGGATTATGTTCGACAGTATGCCCGTTTGGAGCGCTGAAGGCGAAAGGAGAGTAAGACCATGACAGATAATATTGTTATAGTTGGCGTAGGCGGTCAGGGTACGCTTCTCGCAAGCAAGATTTTGGGCTATATCGCGCTTGAAAACGGATGCGATGTACGGGTCAGCGAAGTGCATGGCATGAGCCAGCGCGGCGGAAGCGTTGTAACCTATGTCCGTATAAGCGATGATGAGAAGCTTTATTCCACAATAGTAGAGCAGGGGTGCGCGGATGTCGTGCTTGCGTTTGAGAACCTTGAAGCGTTGCGCGCTCTGCCCTATCTTAAAGACGGCGGAACGATAATAGTAAATACTCAGGAGTTGCTCCCAATGCCAGTAATTACCGGAGCCGCCGAATATCCTGACGATTGCCTGGAAAGGATCAGAAAGTCAGGGGCCAATGTAATAGAGCTTGACGCAACTGATATAGCGCACGAGTGCGGAACCTACCGCGCCGCGAACGTGGTGCTTATAGGCGTGCTGGCCAAAAAGCTGCCATTTACGTATGACCAGTGGATGAAGGCGATTGAAGCCAATGTTAAGCCAAAATTCATTGAAATAAATAAAGAAGCCTTCAGGCGTGGATACGAATACTGATTATTTCAGGAAAGCCGCATAGCCTGTTCAATGGGGACCGTATCACTAATAACGCTAATGCTGTATTTATCGCATAGCACCAAGGGGTTTAAAAGGCGTCAGCGGCGCCTTTTTTGCCCTAGTGGAATAAAAAATACGCCGCCATGGTTAAAAACTTAAAACAGCAGCCCCTAGGCTTATCGCTGTGGTTATGCATTATAATTTATCGGCCGTAAATTAGTTCATCAGCAAAGGAGGAGGCCTATCAATGTATGATTTTGATACCGTTATAGACCGGCGCGGCACCGGAGCCTCGAAATGGGCGATGGCGCCAAAACATATATATGAAGGGGGATACATACCTCTTACAATAGCCGACATGGAGTTTAAGACGGCACCAGAGATACAGGCAGCGCTGCACAAGGCTGTCGATCATGGGATATATGGCTATACATACGCGGACAGCGAGTATTTTGAAGCGCTTAAGGCATTCATGCTCAAGCGCCGTGGATGGGAGATCAGGCATGAGTGGTTTGTAACTACACCAGGAGTGATTTCCGCATTGAATATAGCGGTACGTGCATTTACGAACAGTAGCGATGCTGTAATAATACAGACGCCCGTCTATCCCCCATTTAAGTCTGTTGTAGAGCGAAATGGAAGAACGCTTCTGAAAAACCCCCTAATATATAAAGGCGGCCGTTATACTATGGATTATGAAAACCTGGAATTATTATGTAAAAGGGCTGACGCAAAGCTGCTTATACTTTGCAGTCCCCATAATCCGGTTGGCAGGGTATGGACATATGAGGAGTTGAAACAGCTCGGGGAAATAGCCAAAAGAAACGGGGTTATGGTCCTTAGCGACGAAATACACGGGGAGCTTATACTGAATGGCAACAGACATATTACCTTTTCAACAATAGATGGTATGGAGCAAAACTGCATTATCTGTACTGCGATGAGCAAAACTTTTAATTTAGCTGGAATGTGCTGCTCCAATATATTCATACCAAACGCTGAATTTATGAGCGCTTTTAGGCGGAGGCTTGAGGGGGAAGGCGTCCCAGGAATACCAGCGCTGTCGAGATATGCAGCCATAGCCGCGTTCAGAGAGGGAGGGGCATGGCTGGATGAGCTGATCAAATACGTTGAGGATAATTTCGAGACTCTATATGATTTCATTGACAGGAGACTTCCAATGCTTGACTATATAAGAGCGGAGGGTACTTATCTTGCATGGGTAGATATGAGGCGGCTTGGAATGACCATAGAGGAGCAGGAAGACTTAATGCTTAACAAGGCAAATTTAGCCCTGGACGAGGGTTATATATTCGGAGACGAAGGCTCTGGGTTTGAGCGAATCAACCTGGCGCTTCCCAGATCAGAGCTTCTAAGAGCGCTGGAGCGGCTAGAAAATGCCGTCTATTCTTTAGCGGTTAAGGAGAAATAGGCAGTCCCATATGTTATAATTGGTTATAAATATAAGTTGGAGGTAAAACCATGAGTGCTAATATAGTATCGATAAATTCAGATCGTCTCGTTATGCAAAGCGTAATGGGAGAGGTTCATCATCCCGCTATGGGACCCAATCCATACAGGATAAACACTGTAGACGGCATGCCGATGGTACTGCCCGGCACAGGTGGAATAACCTATAATGTTTCTATCGGCGATTCCGTATATGCAATGGAGGCGGATCATGTGGAGCCTGGAGTATCAATAAAGGCGTCCGATACGAATGAGAACAATGCGCTTAACACGCTTTCATGTATAGGCAACGAAGCTCGGGTAATTTCAGGGGAGGCCAAGGGGGCCAAAGGATTTGTTACTGGCAAGCATGGTGGGATTGAACACGTATTGGTGTATTTTGAGCGCGAAACGCTGGAGAAAATGGCCATAGGCGACAAAATCCTCATAAAAGCGCAGGGCCAGGGCATGAAGCTTATGGGCTTTGAGGATAAGGTTAAGGCTATGAATATTGATCCGGCTCTCTATTACAAACTCAATATAACTTCTGATAACGGAATGCTTAACGTACCCGTCGCGGCCAAGATTCCCGCTTATCTCATGGGTTCCGGTATAGGATCAAACAGCGCTTACAGGGGAGATTATGACATAATGACAGCAGACCGTGAGGTAATCAAAAACTTTGGTTTGGATAAGCTGCGCTATGGCGACATCGTAATGCTTGAAAACTGCGATACAACATTTGGCCGCGGTTACCTTACAGGGGCTGCAACAATAGGGGTAGTTGTACACAGCGACTGCATCCTGGCCGGACACGGACCTGGGGTTACGACGCTTTTAACCGCAAAGAGCGCGGTTATCAACGGCGTAATTACTCCAAACGCTAATATTGCCGGCTACCTTTTAGGCTAAAATATGGATATAACCTTACTTAACAAAGAACAACGGCGGGCTGTTGAATGCCTAGACGGCCCGCTTCTCGTATTGGCGGGAGCGGGCTCTGGAAAAACGCGCGTACTTACGTACCGAATAGCAAACCTTATAGACCATGGAGTTCGTCCATGGAATATTTTGGCGCTGACGTTTACAAACAAAGCTGCTCGTGAGATGAGGGAGAGGACGGAAACACTCGTCGGGCTTTCCGCGTCGGATGTCTGGTGCGTTACGTTCCATTCCTTTTGTGTGCGTGTTTTGCGAATGGATATTGACAAGATGTCCAACGGGTATGACCGCAGCTTTGTTATATATGATGATGGCGATCAGCTGAACGTAATTGAATCCATATTGAAGCGGTTGGGCGTTCCAGAAAAGGATTCTCCAAAGCGATCAATAAAGGAAGCTATAAGCACCGCTAAAAATAAAGGCGTTGATCCGGATACGTTTTTTGGTTCCGAATTCCAGGGTGATTTGAAAAGACAGGTGTACAGCCTATATAAAAAACACCTTCAGGACGCAAACGCGCTTGATTTTGACGATTTGATCCTATTCACCATAAAACTTTTTCAGCAATGCGGGGACGTCCTTGAAAAATACAGGGGCAAGTTCCGCTACGTGCTGGTTGACGAGTATCAGGATACCAACCTTCCCCAGTACAGCCTGGTAAGGCTGCTTTGTGAGGAACACCGAAACCTATGCGTTGTTGGCGACGACGACCAAAGCATATATGGCTGGAGGGGAGCCGATATAAGAAACATACTGGAATTTGAAACCGACTTTCCAGGCGCTGAGATAATAAGGCTTGAGCAAAACTACCGCTCCTCGGCCAATATCCTCAACGCCGCCAACAGTGTGATAGCCAATAATATCGGACGAAAGGAAAAGCGCCTGTGGACCAATAAGGCCTGCGGCGATCCGATAACGCATCATTGCGCTGACGACGAGCGAAGGGAGGCGGAGTTCGTATGCAAGACCATCATGAGCGGGATAAGGAACGGAGGAGATTACAGCGATTACGCGGTTCTCTACCGTATGAACGCTCAAAGCCGAATACTAGAGACAATGCTGCTGTCATACGGTATACCGCATAATGTATACGGGGGTCAAAGGTTCTACGACCGCAAGGAGATAAAGGATATCCTTGCTTATTTAAGAGTGGTTGCCAACCCAAACGACGATGTCGCGTTCAGGAGGATAGTAAATGTCCCCGCCAGAGGAATTGGCGCCGCTACACTGCAAAAGCTAACGGATGCGGCGGTTGATAGCGGCAGGCCCCTTTTAGTAACCGTACTTGACGCTACGTCTATGGATTCAAAAACGGCGGCAAAGCTGAAGCCGTTTAGGGATATGATGGCCGATGTTTTAAAAAAGAAAGCCGAAATCCCGCCATCAGAGCTTACGGAATATATACTGGCTAAAATAAGATATAGAGAATACTTGGAATTAGAGGGCAAGACACAGGCGGAGACCAGGTGGGAAAATATTTTGGAGCTTATGGGAAACATAAGAGAAGTAGAAAACAGCATAGTTGAACCTGAAACCGATGCGTTGAGTGCTTTTTTGGAGAGCGTTGCGCTCATGTCGGATATTGATTCGATGAGCGACGAGCACGGCACCGTATCGCTTATGACGCTTCACAGCGCTAAGGGGCTTGAGTTTGGCACCGTATTCATAGCCGGCATGGAGGATGGCATATTTCCTACTTCGAGGTCCAAGTTTGACCCTGACTCGATGGAGGAGGAAAGAAGGCTGATGTATGTCGGTATGACAAGGGCCATGGAAAAGCTGTATCTGCTGAACACCAGGCACAGAACCATTTTCGGCCATACTTCCGACAGTATTGAATCCCGCTTCCTGAGGGAAATCCCCGAGGAGTTCCTGGAAAGGCCGTCAGCCGCACGCGGGTTCGGGCGAACGGACGATGAGTATAATTATGGCCGAAGGATATCTGCGGAACTATATCAGAAGAAACCCGGCGTTTCCTCTTTGGCCGGCGGTTCCAAGTATGAAAGGCCCGCTGCCGTCCAACCTAAAGACTTCAGCATATATCAGCGCGTGCGGCATGCCAAGTTTGGGGAGGGCACTATAATAGAGATGGCTGGAAGCGGAAGCGCTATGCTGATATCTATTGACTTTGACTCGGTCGGTGTGAAAAAGCTGGCTGGAGCGTATGCCCCAATCGAGCCGGCCGAGTAAACCGAAGCGGAGGTTTAAATGCAGCAGGGCATGAGGGAACTTATAGATAGATTAAACGATTACGCATATGCGTATTACGTGCTTGACGCGCCAAAGGTCAGCGATAAGGAATATGACGAGCTGTTTGACGAGCTGCTAAGGCTTGAAGCTGACACGGGCATAGTCCTTCCAGATTCGCCAACGCTTCGGGTCGGCGGCGAGCCGGTTACAGCGTTTGAACAGCATACGCATATTGAACGCCTATGGAGCCTGGATAAGATAAGATCGCGTGAGGAGCTAGTGCTTTGGATGGACAGATCGGATAAGTTAAAGCGAGAGTTTGAAAACAACTCCGGCAATCCGCTTCCGCAGTCCGAGTATGTTTTGGAATATAAGTTCGATGGACTTACGGTTAACCTTACCTATGACGGGGGAAAGCTTGTATACGCGGCAACGCGTGGAAACGGAATAACGGGGGAGGGCATCCTAGAGCAGGTAAAGACAATACGCGACGTTCCGCTTGCAATAAATTACGTGGGCAAGCTTGAGGTTCAGGGCGAATGCTACATGAAGTTAAGCGTTCTTGACGAACTGAACAGCTCAACCGGAGAACATCTGAAAAACGCGAGGAACGCGGCGGCCGGAGCGCTGCGCAACCTTGACCCCAAGGTTACGGCAGGGCGGAGGCTTTCATTTTTTTGCTATAACATAGGTTATGCCGAGGGAGCAAGGTTTTCATCACATACGGAGCTAATGGACTTTCTTAAAGAAAACGGGTTTAAAATAAGCCCGTATATGCGTGTATGCAGGGATGCAGCCACTATTATTGACGACATAAAGGAAGTCGAGACCCATAGGGGAGAGCTGGATTTTCTCATCGACGGCATGGTAATTAAGATAAACGATATTGCTACAAGGGATGCGCTGGGGTATACGGACAGGTTCCCAAGATGGGCTGTTGCTTATAAGTTTACCGCCGAGGAAACCACAACAACAATAAACAGTATTACCTGGGAGGTAGGGCGCACAGGAAAGCTTACGCCGCTTGCCCGGCTTGCGCCGGTGGAGCTTGCGGGCGCCACCATATCCAGGGCGACGCTGAACAATTATGACGACATACTCAGAAAGCGCGTCGGAGCGGGCTCAAAGGTTTTTATACGCAGAAGCAACGACGTTATTCCAGAGATTTTGGGGCGCGTAGATGATGGGGCGCCTATAGCCGAAGTTGAAAGGCCGTCGGTATGCCCTGCATGCGGCGCCCATGTTGAACAGAGGGGGGCCAACATATTCTGTACAAACTCGCTTACCTGCACGCCCCAAATAGTAGCAAGGCTTGTGCACTATGCTTCGAGGGACGCCATGGATATTGAAACCTTTTCGGATAAAACGGCGTCGCAGTTTGTTGAATCACTCAATATAGTAACAATACCTCAGCTGTACAGGCTGACCATTGACGAACTGCTTTCATTAAATAAGTTTAAACAAAAGAAGGCGCAGAACCTGCTCTCAGCCATCGAAAGGAGTAAGCGCCGCCCGCTTTCATCGTTTTTATTCGCGTTGGGCATACCGAATGTCGGTATAAAGACGGCCCGTATTCTTTCAAAACGGTTTTTAACCCTAAAGGCGGTCAGACGCGCCGGATACGACGAATTGATAGCGATAAAGGATATCGGGGATATTGTTGCAAGGGGTATAGTGGATTTTTTCAGCGACGAATCGATAAGCTCGGCAATAGACGAGATACTATCATACGGCGTTAAGCCTGAAGACGAGGAAAGCGGCGAAATACAAAGTTCTATCGCTGGTAAAACCATCGTCGTAACAGGGACAATGAAGCGCATGGACCGAAGCGGCATCGAAGCGCTTATTGAGAGCCTAGGAGCTTCGGCAAGCGGAAGCGTAAGCAAAAAAACCGACTATGTCGTTGCCGGAGAAAGCGCTGGAAGCAAATTGAATAAGGCTAACGAACTGGGTATTACGGTGATATCCGAGGATAAATTCTTTGAAATGATAGGAAAACAGGGATGAAACAGGGGAAGCTTAGCAATGAAAGGCTGGAAAGCCTTATTCTCAGCAAGTTTGGACATACAAGAGCGGAAGTTGTGTGTTCGCCGGGCATTGGGGTAGACTGTGCGGCGGTTGACCTCAGCGGGCGGCTTGCCGTGCTGTCGTGCGATCCAATTACATCGGCCAAGGAAAACGCCGGAAGGCTGACGGTTCATATCAACTGCAACGACGCGGCGGCGGCTGGAGCTGAGCCTATAGGGCTTTTAATAACCTTGCTCGCCCCTCCATCCGCTGGATATGAAGACATTGGGAAGCTGGCCGATGAAATAGCCGAGGCCGCGGCGGAAGCCAATGTTGATATCATTGGCGGCCACACTGAGGTGACGGATAGCGTAACCCGTATAATCACCTCAGCCGCGGTAATTGCGCGATGCGTTCTCGACAGGCCGATAACCCCGGCAGGGATGCGCGAAGGGGATCACCTTGTCATGACAAAAACAGCAGGACTGGAAGGAACCGCTATCATTGCGGAGGACTTTAATGCCAGGCTTAAAGGCGTGCTAAGTGAGACGGAGCTAATGGAGGCCCGCGGATTCATTAACCGGATAAGCGTTGTAAAGGAAGGCGTGTACGCGGCAAGGCATGGGGCTTCCGCCATGCATGATATCACAGAGGGGGGCGTGTTTGGGGCCGCTTGGGAGATGGCCTACGCATCAAAAAAAGGCATATGCCTTGATTTAAGGTCGATACCAGTTCATCCGATTACCGAAAAGATTTGCACCGCGCTTTCGATAGATTTATATAGGCTTATATCCAGCGGAAGCATGCTTATATCGTGCCGTAACGGAGAAGAAATGGTAAGGGGGCTTGCATCCAGCGGAGTTGACGCGGCGATAATCGGCTATGTGGGCGGAGAAGGCGTGAGACTCGCCGATAATACGATAATAGAAGCGCCCGGCAGGGATGAGCTATACAAGCTGTTTACTTAAAAATTACGCTAAACGGCCATTGACACGCATTGGCCGATGCAATATAATGCTATAAAGGCTATGATTGGAAGAGTAGCGGCGCTTTAACAGTGCAGAGAGGATGGCCCAGGCTGAAAGCTGTCCCTAAGTTAAGCGGCGTGAAGGACATCCATGAGCTGCCGCTAAAACGCGGACGTGTGCATGCGTTATGGGCTTAAAGTGGAGCGTTTTTGCTCAATAAGGGTGGCACCGCGGGTTTCCCGTCCCTACATCAGGACAGGAAACCCCTTTATTATACAAAGGAGGAAATAACTACATGCAAGTTCAGGCGCCCAAGGGCACGAAGGATGTTCTGCCATCTGAAAGCTACCGATGGCAGTATCTTGAGGGCATTATCAGACAGACGTGCCTTAAATATGGATTTAAAGAGGTACGCACGCCGGTAATAGAGCATACCGAACTGTTTTTGAGAAGCATAGGAGATACCACGGATATAGTGCAAAAGGAAATGTATACCTTTATCGATAAGGGCGACCGCTCCATTACGCTAAAACCCGAAGGCACGGCGGGAATTGTGCGCATGTTCATAGAACATGGGATTTTTAATGAATCCCAGCCGACCAAGCTGTATTATCTAAACAGCCCTACGTTCCGCTACGAACGGCCGCAGGCGGGAAGGCTTCGCGAGCACCATCAGTTTGGCGTTGAGATGTTTGGCGCTATGCGCGCCAGCGCGGACGCGGAGTGTATTATGCTGGCAAAGGGACTATTTGATACCATTGGGATCAAGGAGCTTGAGCTTCACCTAAACAGCATAGGATGTCCTGAATGTCGGCCTGATTACAACGGAAAGCTCAAGGCGTACTTTAAAGAGCATGTTGATGAGCTTTGCGGCACCTGCAGGGATCGACTGGAAAGGAATCCCCTAAGAATACTTGACTGCAAAGAGGAAAGGTGCAAGGCCGTGGCAAGGCTTGCGCCTAAGACCATCGAATGCCTATGCCGGGAATGCGCGGATCATCTTGATGAGTTAAAGCTATGCTTGGACGCAACGGGCACTGAATATGTAATCGACCCATTTGTAGTCAGAGGGCTTGATTATTATACCAGGACCGTGTTTGAATTCGTATCCAAACATATTGGCTCACAGGGAACCGTATGCGGCGGCGGCAGGTACGACCTGCTGGTGGAGCAGTCAGGAGGTCCCCATACGCCGGCTGTCGGCTTTGGCCTGGGTATGGAAAGGCTTCTTATGGTTGCCCAAAACCAGGGGGTCGAGTTTCCAGAGCAGCAAAGGATGGACGTATATATTGTTTCAATGGATGAACAAACCAGAATAGCTGGATACAAACTGGCAAACGATCTGCGCGGCAGGGGGTATATAGCTGAGACGGATCATATTGGAAGAAGCGTTAAGGCGCAGTTTAAGTATGCCGGCAAGATGGATGCGCGATTTGTAGCCGTTATTGGTCAGGATGAGCTGGCAAAGGGAGTTGTTAAGCTTAAAAACATGGATACTGGGGAAGATGCGATGGCAGAGATGGATAATATATCAGACTATATTGAAAGGTGGTGCGAAATTATATGAAAGAGTTGCTTCAGGGTTGGAAGCGAACACATTATTGTGCGGAACCGGCCGAGATGGAGGTAGGTAAAGAGGTGCTGCTGATGGGTTGGGCCGATTCGTGGCGAAACCTGGGCGCCCTTATATTCATCGGATTGCGGGACAGAAGCGGCATTATGCAGGTTGTCTTCGATGAGAGTGCGGTCGACGGAGACGTGTTCAGGCTCGCCGAAACAATAAGAAGCGAATATGTGATTGCCGTTGGCGGCATATTGAGGAGGCGTGCTCCTGAAATGGTTAATAAAAACATGAAGACAGGGGGGTTTGAGCTTGTAGCAAACAGCCTTAAGATATTAAGCTCCGCGAGGACGACGCCGATATATATTGAGGATGATCTGGACGCTCAGGAACAGGTGCGGCTTAAGTACCGTTATCTTGATTTAAGAAGGCCGCGAATGCAGAATATCTTTATGACCAGGCACAAAATTGCGCAATGCGCGCGCGAGTTCTTTTATAGCAACGGGTTTTTTGAGATTGAAACCCCCATGCTTACAAAAAGCACTCCAGAGGGGGCAAGGGACTATCTGGTGCCGAGCAGGGTGCATCCAAATAAATTTTATGCTTTGCCGCAAAGCCCGCAGCTGTTTAAGCAGCTGCTGATGATATCCGGGTTTGACAGATATATGCAGATAGCGCGCTGCTTCCGCGATGAGGACCTAAGGGCGGACCGTCAGCCAGAGTTTACCCAGATAGACGTTGAGATGTCCTTTGTTGATTCCGAGGATGTAATGTCTATAAATGAAGCGTTTATCAAAAAGCTGCTCAAAGAAACGCTTAACGTCGACGTCGGGTTGCCCTTGAAACGGATAGCCTATTCTGAGGCGATGGAGCGTTACGGATCCGATAAGCCGGATACACGGTTTGAACTTGAACTAATCAATGTTGGCGATCTGGTGATGGATTGCGGGTTCAAGGTGTTTACCGATGCATTGCTTAACGGCGGCAGCGTGCGCTGCATAAACGCAAAGGGCGCGTCAAAAAACTTTACCCGCAAGGGCATTGACGAGTTGACCGAATTTGTTAAGATCTACGGGGCAAAGGGGCTTGCCTGGGTTAACATGAAACCGGACGGAATGCAATGTTCTTTTGCCAAATTCATGACCGATAAGCAGATGGGAGCTATTATTGAGCGTACTGGCGCCCAGGCAGGGGATATAATATTCTTCGTGGCGGATCCAAGCAATGAAACCGTCTTTGCTTCGCTGGGCGCCCTGCGCCTTGAGCTTGCCAAACGGCTTGACCTCATTAAAAAAGGAATTTATGATTTGCTATGGGTTACGGATTTCCCTCTGCTTGAGTGGGATGAGGAAGAGGGGCGGTATGTGGCCAAACACCATCCGTTTACCAGTCCAAAGGATGAGGATCTGGAGCTGCTCGACACCACCCCTCTCAAGGTGCGTGCGAAAGCATACGATATGGTATTAAATGGAAATGAGATAGGAGGAGGCTCTATAAGAATACATTCGATGCAGCTTCAAGAGCGCATGTTTGAACTGCTGGGGTTTAGCAAGGAACAGGCGTGGGAAAGGTTTGGCTTCCTGATGGAGGCGTTTAAATACGGAACTCCACCGCACGGCGGCATAGCATATGGCCTTGACAGGCTTGTTATGATAATAGCGGGAACGGATAACATACGCGATGTAATCGCGTTCCCAAAGGTGCAGACGGCTGCTTGCCTTATGTCAAACGCCCCCGATTTTGTCGAGGAAAGGCAGTTAGAAGAATTGAGGATTAAATTGGATACGGAGCGGGCATGGAACAATATGGAGAGGTCATAGGTGTAGAAGGCGATATAGCAACCGTGAGATTCAAACGGAGTAAAGCGTGCGGAAAATGCAGGGCTTGCTTTACCCTAGGAAGCGACGAGGCCTTAATCGAAATCGAAAATATCCTTAACGCAAAGGTGGGCGATATCGTGGAGATACAGCTTCATGCCAACAGCATGGTTAAGGCTACGCTTATGATGTACGGAATACCGTTGATAGGGCTGATAATAGGCGTTACAGCCGGTTCGTTGATTGGGGGTGATGCGGCGGCGTTGATAAGCGGAGTTGGGTTGGCGCTTATAGCTTATATAATTATACATCTTTTTGAACCTAAGCTTAGCAGAAAGGATGCGTTTAAGCCGCGTATGCTGAGTATACTAAGGGACAACGCAAGAAAGGAGTTACTTAAATGAGTACTGAAGCAAAACACATTACAGAGTCGGATTTCGAAACTGAGGTGCTTGGGGCTGATAAACCGGTCCTGGTCGACTTTTGGGCGCCATGGTGCGGTCCGTGCCGTATGGTGGGACCAGAGGTGGAGACCGTTGCCGCAGAGTACGCTGGAAGGGCGAACGTTGTTAAAATAAACGTTGACGAGCAGCCCGAGCTGGCGGGAAGGTACGGAATTATGTCCATTCCAACGATTATCGTATTTAAAAACGGTGAGATTGCGGAGCAAGTCGTTGGAGCCGTAAACAGGGGTAAGCTTAAGGAGATGTTAGACAGGCATATCCAGCAATAATATTTCGGTAAATAACGGCAGACGGGGTTTTTCCCCCTCTGCCGTTATCATTGATTAAAATTTTGGAAGCGGATTTACTGAATATTAACAATTTATTATTGCCTTATCATACCGTTTCGTGTACAATAATCAATGATATAAATATGTCGTCTACATTATAAAAGGGAGGTAAATGTTTGATGTTTAAAAAAGCGCTTGTTTTATTTATGGCAGTCGTTATGGTTTTTAGTTTGGTTGCATGTGGAAATGATGATGAGGGCAAGACTACGCCGAATAATAAGGCCACTGTAAACCCAGATGTAACCCCGAAAAGCGCGAGCAAGGTGGATCCAAATCAGTCGCCTTCGTTAAGCTCTTCCAAAAAGGCCACAAATACAGCAGAATGGCCAACGGACAAGGAACTGCTTGAAACCGTTATTAAGCCCGAGTTCGGCACCTTGGATTCCGTGAACGATATTGAAGACGGTTCCATCATTATTAAATTGCGGGGAGCTACCACCGATAACCTCAGCGATTATTATGATGCATATAAAGCCGCCGGTTTCGAAGGCGATTATACAAAGGAAGTCAATAGCTTCAATGTTTCAGACTCCAGCGTCAACGTCAAGGTTTCAATGGAAAATGATTCGGGAGCTATGACAATAACGGTTACCCCAAAATAATTAGTATAGCAGTACATATAAAAGCTGTCCCCAAGGGCAACTCAGGCTGTCAAAGAACCTCATCGGCGTGAAGCGCAGGCGAGGTTCTTTGTATAAGGAGTAATCGTAATATACATAGGCCCTCCATTCGTGTTAAAAAGGGAATTAGTAAACGCCGCGTATGCGGTACAATTACTGGTTTGAAAAAGGCTTGTTATCATTTTTCGATGAAAGTTGTTCTTACAGAAATGCAGCCAAAGATTGTTTGTGTTACAAAAAATGTAGTGTTTATGTGGCTTTCCGGCTTGGTTGTTCTTACACAGTCGTACCATCTGCCGCCATGTCTTCAGTAATATCGGCAAGCGGGTCGCCTGTACACTGAATGTATGATGCGGTAAACGGCACCCCGTTTGCATCTGCGGGAAAAACGCCGTGATCATGCATGGTATAATAGCCGAGCAGCCCGGCTGCCTCTATATCGGCTATGCATGCGCCTCGCATACACTGAAGAATCATGGTGCCTATCATTTCCCAGTGCGCCATCTCTTCGGCGCCGCTTTTATGTAGGTTAAACGTCTGAATCAGTTAAAGACGCGCTTTAGGAATCAATGGATATATGGTAATTGCAAAATCATCCTCATTGCCATGCCACCGGCCCTTTGCTGTCTTGTTATAAACTATTTTTTGCACAATCTCTTTTAATATCAGGTTTTTGGCATTAGCGCTTGATACCGCAAGCGCATCAACAATAGGCATGCGGGAAACGCTCGGGAATTCGCAAATGTCCTTTGCACTCTCGGTTTCTTTAATTTCTTCTTCCAGGGCGTTCTTTTTATTTGCAACGGACAGGAGCCTTTCATTCAATTTATCCCGGCGTTTTGAAAAAGTTTCGATATCATATACTCCTTTCTCGAACATATCGAACACATTATCGATCTGAGATTGAAGTGATTTTAATTCCAGGCTGGCGGATTGCAAAGCGCCTAGCATGGGTTGTGTATGGCCTTTGTCCGACATGCCTCTTTTCAAATCAATTATATAGCCGTCAAGCCATTCGCTAAGTGCGTAAAACACTGCCTTTTCAACCAAGTCAATCGTTGACGACACCGTATTACAATTATGACCGACGCACATAAGCCTCGCCTTTTGACCTTTATATGGACGGCGTACCAGCTTGCCGCCGCATTTTTCGCACAAGATAATACCCGCCAATGGATTGCGTACAGTAAAATTGCCGGCATTGGAGCTGGGCTTTAACCGTCTCAGGCGTTCCTGAACTAATTCGAAAACAGGATCAGATACCAGCGCTGGATGAAGCCCCTGTGTAAGCATATATTCTTTGGATCGCGGACGCTTTACCACTATTGCACCGTTATCAAATTGTTTTTTGCGCGGCCGCCAGTTCCAACGCAGCTTACCGGTATACACCGGATTGGAGAGTATACCGCGGACAGACGAATATGACCACGCGTTTCCTCTTTGAGGAGGGATGCCCAAACCGTTCAGCTTATCGGCGATTCCCGTGGCGCCGATGCTTTGGAGTCCGCCATTAGGCGCTTTAATTCCATAAGCATACCAGTTAAAGATCATGCGGACAATATCCGCCTGTTCATCATGGGGTTCAAGGGTAAAGCCGTTGGCGGCATTCAGTCTGACCCTTATATAGCCGTAAGGGGGACGACCAGCTATATATTTACCTTCCTTTACCGCGCTCAATTTGCCCATCTGGAGCCGCCTGTTTATCGTTTTATATTCGCGTCTGCTCATAAAAAGGCCAAACTCAAAATATTCCTCGTCAAATTCGCTCGAAGGGTCATAGGTTTTTATTGGAGTTATTATCTTTGTTCCAGAATATTTAAAGGCCTGAGCGACCAGTCCCTGATCTATAGTCTCGCCCCTGGCAAGCCTTTCCACCTCCATAACGAGCACGCCATCCCAAACATTGCTTTCAATGTCCGATAGAAGCCGCTGCATAACTGGACGGGAGCTTATCGTATCTCCGGATACAAGTTCACGGTATATTTGAGACACATGGATTTCCTTAGCCTTTGCCAGCTCGGACAATATGAGCTCATGCCGCTTAAGCGTTTCCCCTTCGCCCCGAAGCTCGGCTTCCTCATCCTTACGCGACTTCCTGAGGTACATGCAATATGCCATAACAAAAGCTCCCTTCATCGTTGTAATGAATGCTGCTACATAATTGGTACAATCCTTAAATTAAAAATATAATATTGAGACAGGCAGTTATAAAAATTTATCTTAAATAAGAATCATAGAATTCCATAGATAATGTTAAAGGAGTCGGGAGTGAATTGGATATGGAGACCGATAAATCGGGATATGTAATGGAGTTGACGCTTGGCAACATTAAGATTAAAATATGCGATGATTGCTGCAACGCCTCGGACAGGGAGGTAGGGGAGATGCTGGCCCGAATTGCCGGCATATTTATGCAGGACAGAATGGGTCAGGCGCAGAAGGATGATATAAACTAGCCGGACATGTCCGGTCTTCAGCAATGCTATCTGTCGGGCGACAGTCCCAAATCCCTTTCAATTTGTTTTGCCGTGGGGGTAGCGGCAAGCCCGCCCCTTGCGGTTTCGCGGAGATCCGCGCTCATCGACCTGCCGACGCTTCGCATAGCGCCTACAACCTCGTCAAACGGTATTATGCTTTTGACGCCGGCGAGCGCTAGGTCGGCCGAAAGCATGGCATTGGCGGCGCCGATTGCGTTTCGTTTTATACAGGGACATTCGACAAGGCCTGCCACCGGATCGCATACCAGGCCCATTATGTTTTTTATTGCCATCGCGGCGGCGTCAAGCGCCTTTTGTGGAGTACCGCCGCAAAGTTCGGTCAGGGCGGCGGCGGCCATAGCGGCGCCAACGCCGGTTTCCGCCTGACAGCCTCCTTCGGCGCCTGAAATGGTGGCGTTTTGAGCGATTATCATGCCCACTGCGCCGGCCGCAAACAATCCCTGCACCAACTTATCGTCATCCCAGCCCAGATCCTCGCCGCATACAAGCAGTACGCCCGGCAGGATGCCGCTTGCACCGGCCGTAGGCGCGGCTACGATACGTCCCATGGATGCGTTTATCTCCACTACTGCCATTGAGGAGGCGACGGCGCGGGCCATCCGGCTCCCCATAAGGGATTTTTCAGCGTAATCAAAGAAAATTCCAGAGTCGTTGCCCGTAAGCCCCGTTACTGAGAACTGCTCCTCCTCAATGCCTTTTTTTACCGATAGGCGCATCGTGCTGAGATTTTTCCTCATCTCCTCCATGATCGATTCCCTGCTGAGTTCGCCAAGCGATATTTCATATCTTACCATAGCCTCAGCTATTGTAATGCCCTGATCATTGCAGTATTCCAAGAGGTCCCTTCCGCTAGACATTCTGTTGTTCATACGCTCGTTACCTCCGTTATTTCTGGACACCAGTCAAGAATCAGCTGCCTTGTTCTTTCTGAAACGGGTTCGTCCGTTTCAATTACCATATAAGCCTCCATGCTGCGGACCTGGCGGAAAACGCGCATAAACGCAACGTTTACCCGCTCGCGGGCCAAGATGCTGGTAACGCCGTTTATTACGCCTGGCACATCCTTCTGCCGTATGATAAGCGTTGGATAATCGCCTGAAAACTCAACGCAAAGCCCATTGATGCTTGTTATCAGTATACTGCCTCCGCCCGTTGACGCGCCGACCACCTCGGTAATGGAGCCCGCCGAATCTTCAATCAGTATGCGGGCGGTATTGGGATGCTCGGTTTCGTCGCCGCTGAACCTTACTTCGACCTCAATGTCCGCTTCCCTTGCCAGAAGCATGGCGTATCTAAGGCGTTCATCATCAGGTTCAAGGCCTAAAACGCCCGCGACAAGCGCCTTGTCCGTGCCATGGCCGCGGCCGGTGCGCGCGAAGGAGCCATAAAGCGTTATCACCGCGCGCTTTACGTCCCTGCCCGCTATCTTCCAGGCCATATAGCCCAGTTTAGCCGCACCGGCGGTATGCGAGCTTGAAGGGCCGATCATGCGCGGCCCGATTATATCAAACGTGCTGTAAGTCTTCATTAATAACCTCACATGGGTTGGTTTTGATATTATAGCAGGGGACGGTAAAGAAATCAAATAAAGCATGTAAAGTTTAGTTTAAATTGCCGCCGGATACAGGACGTCAAATTCCTTCAGACAGCTTCCAGTACCTAGGCGCTTCAGACGGTTTAATAGATTTGAGATGTAGATTATATGGTATATGGACACGAAAATGGCGCCGTCTCTTCGGTGCCAATATCATTCAATGTTGCGCGCACCCTGTCGTCGGGCATGCTGAACCGCTGTGTCAAATAGCGCATAGACGCGGCAAGTTCTGAATCCGGTCCGCCGTACTGGGCCATAAGGGCCTTTGCCATACGCGGGTTTGGTCTGGTTATGTTTACGGGGAACTCAAGCTTCTTTTGATATATCCACATACTTACTTACCTCCTCAGCTTTCCCATGGCCACTTTGAACATACCCAACTGCCCTTGCAGGTCGGCGAGTGTCCAAAATTCATAAGCGGCTCGTAAAGCTCTTCATATTCGGCTATCAGCTCGTTCAGCTTACGGGAATAAACAAGATAATCTGCAAGCGCAGCCTCATCGCATGGATGCGTGTCAATATAGAGGTTTAATTCGATGCAGATGAATTGGTATTCGGAAATTTTAAGCAACAGATCGCTTTGTGTGCACTGCATACAAACACCTCCTATTTGTACAGCCTTACGAGCTCAGGAAACATCGTACCCTGGGTTAAAGCTTCGCAGGGGCAGAATCCTGAGACGTAACACTGGATTGGGAAATTTACCTGAGCCAGTTCCTGTTCCTCGGTAAAGCAGTTGTGTGCTTTGCCCGCGGCCACGAGGCTGGCGTCAGATGTAACGGTTGCTGAAGATCTCGCGGGCTCATTGCAGCGACAGCAGTTGCAATTAGGACGAGACCTGAATCCTCTATACATGTCTAAGACCTCCTTTGGGGTTTGTGGTATACTATGCGGGCATGTAAGAGGGCGTGAATGGCAGTTGATAATTTATGAATTATTAAAATGTTTTTTTGGCGATGAAGGGAATATGTAATTTTGAGCCGAAAGAATATGACAAAGACGGCGCGTCCGTTTTTTGATAAAACCTCATGCGGCACAGAAAAATTTTAACCGTGCATTCGATGCCCGTTATATTAATAAAATTAATCGGCATCACTCAAACAAAAAATTCAACAGCAAAAACCTGCCGATCAATCCTTTTTATTATCCGCTTCACGGGGTTTATAATATTTACATGAAGCGGAGTCAATTTCACGTCTTTTTAGGCGTGGATATACGCAATGCCCATAATATGATTTCCTGTAGCTTCGTCCAGCCCTTACATAATGTTGTATAAAGTGTAGGCATGTATTACATTTGGGTGCGTTCATGATATTCCTCCAATTATAAATGAAGCGCAGCAGCTTCCATATATTTTTCTTATAATGGAGTGTACAATAAAATTAATATGAATGTGGGGTTTAGAGCTATAAACTCTAAAATAATTTTTTGCTATCCTAACACGCAAAGGCCGCGGAACGGTATGTTTCCACGGCCTTTGCAAAGCGCTGTCTCTGCACAAAAGGACTATTATCCCGTATACAGGCACAATAGTTTATTTTTACTTAATAGCCGTACGTCTCGTCAGCGCTTCTGAAGGCGATTGCCTCCACTTCAACCAGGGCGTTTGCGGGCAGCGCCGCAACCTGTACGCAGGAGCGTGCGGGGAACTCCGCGCCGAACCTCTCGCCGTATACCCTGTTGACTACCGCAAAATCACCCAGGTCCTGGACGAAAACCGTTGTCTTGACGACGTCTCTCATGCTTGCGCCGGCATCCTTGAGCACGTTTTCAAGGTTGGCAAGCGCCTGCGCGGCCTGGGCCCCCACGCCCTCGGCCATTTTGCCGGTGGCAGGGTCTATGCCTAACTGACCGGATGTAAAAACTATTCCCTCCATTGCTACAGCATGGGAGTATGGGCCGATTGCCGCGGGGGCGTTTGAGGATACAATGATTTCTTTCATATGCTTTCTCCTTTATGTTGATATTTTTATATATAACTGAGGTCACATATAAACTATTTAAAGTACAGGGAAGCGGCTTCGTAAAACTCCCTGTCCACCTCTTTGCGCTTTGTCACCGCCCTGTCCAGATCGGCGGAAACGATTTTTGAGCCGACCTGAGCGACCATATTTCCATAATCGCCCGAGATTACAAGCTCTCCGGCCTTAATGCCCAGGCGCGTGCCCAGCACCCTGTCAAACGCGCACGGAGAACCGCCGCGCTGTATATGGCCCAGCACAACATAGCGCGATTCAAACATGGCGGCGTCCTCGTCAAGATCGTCGGCGTTTCGCATGGCGCGTTCAATCATATCGGATAAGTGTTTTGCCAAATCCTTGTTTAAAAGCAGCTTGTTGCCAAAAGCGTCAACGCCAAGATCTATATTTTCCATTCCGGAAAGCTCGAATCCTTCCGCGACCGCTATGACGGTATATCTTTCACCGCGCATGTAGCGCCCCTTGACCACGGACAATATCTCGTCAAAGGTTTTAGGAAACTCCGGTATAAGCACCAGATGCGCGTTTGCCGCCAATCCGGCCTGAAGGGCTATCCATCCCGTATGCCTGCCCATGCATTCTACGACAATGCATCTTGAATGGGATTCGGCCGTGGTATGCAGCCTGTCTATTGCCTCCATAGCGATGTTTGACGCGGTGTCGAAGCCAAAGGTGTAGTCGGTGCATGACAGGTCGTTATCAATCGTCTTAGGCACGCCTATCACGTTTATCCCCAGCTTGCGGAGCTGATTGGCCACCCCGAGGGTATCGTCCCCGCCGATGGCGACAAGTCCTTCAAGGCCGATGGCGTTAAGCTGGGCTATCACCTTTTCAGCGCCGTTTTCCACCTTCATGATGTTTGTCCGCGACGAACCTATTATGGTCCCTCCGAGGGTCTGTATGCCCTCAACCTCCTTCAACGTTAAAAAGCGGCCCTCCCCGGTAAGCGCGCCGCGCCAGCCGTCATAAAACCCATATACCTCAATATCAGCGGCGGCGCACTTTTCAACTACGCCCCTTATAACCGCGTTAAGCCCGGGACAGTCCCCGCCCCCTGTAAGAATTCCAATCTTTCGCATGGAAACCTCCTGATTCATTTTTCTGTTATGATGTCCAGATACAAGCTGATAAACCCGCCGCATACAAGCGTAAGCACGGGCCAAAGGGGTACGTGCTAGACGAGCCCCGCGTCCCTCAATATGCCGGTGGTTTTGCGGGCAATCTCATTTGGGCTGAGCATTTTATCGCCGTTCATGCAGCATACAGAGTACACGCCGCCGTATTTTAGTGCGCAATCCAGGTATCTCTGCCGCGCAAGCTCCTGAAGTACGGAAGATTCTTCATATACGTCTTTGCTCTTGCCGACATAGCCCCTAAATCCCTTGCTGTCCACGTTTGAGGATGCCCGGGTTGTCCCAACGTCCAGTACAATGCTTACGTCAGGGCGCGGAATGCCAAAATGATTGAATTCAAGATCAAGCACCCACTCAAATATATCAGCACGGCCGAGCCTGCATTCACGGATGCTCTGATACACCGCGTTGGACAATGTGTAGCGGTTGATAAGAAGATAGTCGGATTCACCGTCCCTATAGGTCATCATATCCTCCCAGCGGTCCAGCGCAAACCATAGGGCCATGCTTTTGCCATCGATCTCTGTCGCGCATATATTTTCGGCTCCGGACAGAAGCCTGCCTATATGCGCCCCAAAGTAGCTGTCATACACAGGATAGGCCCTTACTGCTACGCTGCGGCCCAGGCTTGAGAGGTAGCTTTTAAGCATCTTAATCTGCACTGTCTTTCCGCTGCCGTCAATGCCCTCTACAGCTATTATCTTAGTTTTTCCCATATGTTACATCCTTTTATTATCTATTGGAAGCACTCTTTAATTTTAATTATAGCCTGAATAGAAAAATATAGCTATAATTTTTGAATTTTCTATTGACAATCATATTATACGGTGTATAATAATATTGAAAAGAGGTGAGTTTAATGTTTCAGATAGGAGCGGCATTACTGGACGCATGCGTATTAGCGGTGCTGGATAAGGGCGACGCATATGGATATATACTGACGCAAAACGCGAAACAGGTTATGAACATATCCGAGTCAACCCTGTATCCGGTGCTGAGGAGACTTCAGAAGAACGGATATCTGACGACTTATGATCAGCCCTATTCGGGAAGGCTCAGAAGATATTACGCCATCAGCAACGAGGGCAGGCAGATGCTTGAGGAATATAGAAATGCATGGGAAGATTATAGAAACAACGTCGATAAAATATTGTTGAATGAAAATGGAGGAAAAAAAGATGAGGAAGTATGAGTATTTATATAGGCTTGAAAAGGCCCTTAAATCAATGCCAGACGCTGAACGCGAGGCGGCGATGCGCTATTACGAGGAATATTTCGAGGACGCCGGCGCTGAAAACGAACAGGCTGTGATAAACGAGCTTGGCAATCCCGAGCAGCTTGCCAGGGCAATACTTGATAATGAGGAAAAGGCTTCCGGAGGCTCGTCGAGATCCGGCGCAACTTCGGCAGACGAGGATATAACTGATATGAACCTTCCCGTGTTCCACTCGATAAAAGGCAAGCTCATCAACGCCGCCGTTACCGTTGAGCGCGGGGACAGGGCCGGCCTTGTATGGCGCCGCAACGGGGACAGCAGCACAACGTTTGAATACAGGGTTTCCGACGGGGTTTTGCAGTTTGCGGAGAAGCAGAGACAGAAAAAGTGGGTGTTTAATATCAGCTTTGGCGGGTCCAACGAGCTGATCCTGTACCTGCCTGAGGAACAATATAATTCATTTGAACTGTCCAACGTAAACGGCGGAATCAAGATAAGCGGAGCGGCTTCTAAAACGATGGACATCGGTACGGTCAACGGCTCAATGAAGCTGGATCAGGTTGAGGCGGATAAGATGAAGCTTCATGGCGTGAACGGATCGATAAAAGCGTATGAAATCAGGACACGTTCGCTCAACGCGGAAACGGTCAACGGCTCAATAAGGCTTTCGGGCGAACTGGATGGAAACGTTAATCTAAACACGGTGAACGGCAGCCTTAAGACGCTTACAAGCCTGCCGATTGAGGATTATAACTTTAAGATGTCCACCTGGGGAAGCATACATATAAACGGCAAAAAGGTAGGAAACGAGTCCTTCGGCAGGAGCAGCACAACCATTGAAAACGGGAGCTCGAGGGAGTTTAAGGCGACAGCAATGCATGGCAGCATAACCGTTGAATCATCCGTCGAAATCTAAGCCGTCCTTTAACGGGCGATATTATAAAGCTATATTCAATTACTTACTTACTTACTTACTTTGCAAGGGAGGGGCGGTTTGGCCCCTTCTTTGCAGTTGTTTAGCGTAGTGCAGGCGCAATCTAGTTCGCGCCTGTACAGCACAATAGTATCAAGATTATCATGGACGCGCACGCGTATAACGCCTTTGACCTGAGAGGCTTCAGGAAATACGGGGAAATGAAGAACAGGGACAGAAACGCGAAAACGAAGGAAATTGAGGGAAACTGAGGAACGATTAGCGATCCCCAGGGGATTGACGAAACCGCCGATAAAAAGTTTGTTATAACGTTGAGAACGAACGAGGGAAACATGGCCAATGCGCGGGCGGCGTCTGGAAATATAAAATAGATTACAATTAATATCAGTGAGGGTACAAGAACAAGCGGGACGAGAGGAACAACGATTATGTTTGCAAGCACACCCAGGAGCGGTATGCGGCCGAAGTAATGTACGCTTAACGGCAATGTACCTATAGTTCCGCAAAAACTTATTGAGATTGCCGCTGATATATAGCTGTGAAGCGCTTTACCCAACAGCTTGGCAATCGGTTTGTATATTAGGGCTATGGCTGTTACCGCGCAAAACGATAGCTGGAAACTGACGCTAAACAGCATAAAGGGGTTAGCCATAAGCACTATAACGGCGGCTGAGGAGATGGATGACAGCAGGTCGTAGCGCCTGTTAAGAGGGCTGGCCATCAGCAGACACATCGACATGATGGACGCTCGTACAAGCGAAGCGGGGAAGGCCGTTACAGCGCAGTACAACAGGAGAAAAGAGCCTATGACAAAGATCCTGAGCCATGCCTTTCGCTTGGGGATAAGAATCGATAGAAACGCTACGAACAGGCCGACGTGAAGGCCGGATACGGCAAACAGATGGGCTGTCCCCGAATTCCTGAACGCATTCATGTAATGATGATTTATGCCCGACTTTTCTCCTAAGAGCATTCCGGATATGAGAGGGGCGTTTTCACCGAATATATCATCAATGGCAGCCTTTATGGTTTCGCGGGCCGAAAGACACATGCCATAGATATCGTTTTTTCCGTCTTCAAGCGACAATGGGTCCGGCTTTGATGTTTTTGCTATTATACCATCGCAAAGGTAATAATGAAGGGCGTCAAAGCCGTTATATCCCTGGCCGTCGGCTAGTGGATACAGATGCGCGCCACCCTCAATAATCTGACCATATCTAAGGCTATAGGAAGCGTCAACGGGCACGAGAAGCCGTCCGCTGACGCGGTCGCCGTTGAGCTCTACATTATCGATTGTCAAAAGCAGGCCATCCGCGTCGTACACAGGCGTTTCGGCGATTCTCCCTGAGATCGAATATACGCCGGGTTCCGGCAGAGGGGGATAGGCTGCTGTTATCCGAAGCAGCCCAATAGTAACGCATAGCGCAAAAAGTATGGCCGCATATAGCTTTGAGCGTACCATAAAAGCAAGAACAGGGATCAGGAAAACCATTACGAAAGCAATGATCACAGTGGGCGCCTCCCTAATAAGGCTTCCTAAAAAAATACCTAATCCAAAACCTATAGCCGAGATGAACATGGGTCTTATATTTACTGCGCGTTGCACCGGCATATTTCTATGAGGGTCCTTTCATGCTGTCTTTATATGATGATAGGGAAAGCGGAGATACTATTGACATTGACATCTTATATACGGAATGCTTTGCATGGATTATAATCGTACTCCGTATATGCTCGATATACTGGACAGATTTTTAACATTCTAAGACGATCCTTTAACACATAGGCGCAGATACCCCCATATCACAATTTAAACTGCCAAATTCGAAAAGTACTAAATTCTGCTTTGACAGGCAATCTGCCTTTACTGTTAGCCCATGGCGTTTCTAAATCAAGTAAAATATCATAGTAAGGAATCAAGTCTGATTTATCCGCGGATTATTCTATAAGCAAGGAGGTGATACCAAATGGATAAGACTGAGATAGCCCTCAGGCTCACGCTTGCACTCATAGAAAAAGATGAGTACTATGGCACCGCGCCAAACAATGATAACATAGCTGAGAACATTGCGGGATTGTACAATAGCATATACGATGCAATAAACATTCCCGAATCTGAACAAGGCTAATGGCCTGGTCAGCCGCCTCAGCTGCTGAGGCGGCTGACCCATGTTAGAAGCAAAATGAAAGACGGACCCATTTTTGGGTTAGCAAAGAATTTACTATCCAGCAAATCTACAAACACGATTGTTTTCCCTGCGGTATTACCCGTTTGCAGGATATGTTCCGACCTGTCGTCAACAGCCCCAAATAGCTCTATATGCGATATCATCACTGAACCCAACCAAGCTGTTATTGTACCACATTATAACCTCTTAAAAATTATGACATTATAGCATATTTTAACACAAAAGAAGCTGATGGAGCAAGCTGCTTTTCTTGATAAGATTTATTTAAACAGCATGCGGCACGCGAATAACGCCGGCCTTTAGGAAACGGATTGGGACGATAGAACAGGCCTAAATTGTGTCATGTAACAACGAACAATGCATTCACTATCCATTTATAGCTAAGCACTAAAGGACAAAATATTAAGGACGTACGGCTTTTTAACTAGGGCGTTCCAATTACAGATTAACTTATCAAAAGCGAATGTATAAGTTTGTTGCAGCTAATATAATAAAATATGTTATAATGTATTATCATTGATTTTGGAGGTAGGCAATGGATTGGAAAGTTGGCATTATCTGTGCTTGCGATCGTGAGCTTGAACCCTTTATACCTCATATAAGCAATCGTATAATATCGGAAAGGGCGATGCTTAGGCTTATTGAAGGGAACATAGGCGGAGTACAGGTTGCAGCCGTATACAGCGGAGTATGCAAAGTAAACGCCGCTATAGCATCACAGATACTTATTGACATATACGGGGTAAATGCTATCATCAATGCGGGTGCGGCGGGAGGAATGGATACAAGGCTTGATATCTTTGATACGGTAGTATGTACTAATACAGCCTATCATGATGTTGATGATGAGATACTAACGGAATATCATCCTTTTATGCAATCCAGTTTTTTTAGTTCGGATGATTTGTTATTAACGATATCAAAAGAGATGATTCAAAAGGCAGAAAGCGGCCATAGAGTGTACTGGGGCAGAATGGTCACGGGCGAACAGTTTATTGATCATGAAAAGCGAGAGGAAATCAACGCAGCGTATGCGCCTCTTTCCGTGGATATGGAGTCGGCAAGTATCGCCCATGTGTGCTATGTAAATCGAATACCCTTTATAGCCATACGAACGATTACGGACACCGCGGATCACAGCGGAGTTGACAATTTTGATAAAAATTGTGGGATTGCTTCCGAAATTGCAAAGGAAATAACCTTAAAGCTTTTAGACGGAATTAAAAACCACAGGTAAAGTATAATGATCAATTTTAATTATGAGGCTAAAGTATGATCTATGATAAAAAACTAAGACCATAACAACGTACTAAAGACCATACCGATTAGTACGATTACGCCTTTAGCGACTAGGACAAAGAAGAAACCGGGCAAGTGGAGACCAAACAGGACGGCGAGGACGAATGAAATAGGTTATTTTGTTTCTTCTCTTCGCTATAATTAAGGATTTAGTATATGAGAGGTGGAACAATGCAAGAAAAAGCATTTTATATCGACATAGACATACCAACGAAACTGAAAGACAAGGGATAAGCTGTTGCTATTATCCAAGGTGGTTGTGGAAATATACACAAATCATATGGTATATTAAAATATCTGTTACAGCGGCCGATATTATTTTTGACGTTTTTTGCTCAATGGATAAAAAATGTTATATCAACAGCAAATAAAAGGATTATTAAATATTGGAATTATAATTACATTTTTATGCTATTGATAAGCAAGAAATTAGAACTGGCTAAAATGTATTGAAGAAATCAACGCTATCCTACCTACCGATCACATGTATTTCGTAGATTACAGGTCTCGTTATAATATATTTATCAAGCAACTTGTTTTTTGATAATGTTGTGGTAAAATTTGGATGAGATTAATTATATTTCTGGAAGCCATGATTGGAGGTGATATAATGTATCGTTTTGAAGGCAGACAGTACTGCTGTAAGCGAAAGCGGTTTTGGTGCGGCTTATAGTTGTGGCGGGCTCGTATTAAAATCGCATCCTTTAGAGCATAAGCTGGACTGGCATCAGTCGGCTTGCGCGCTTTTTTATAACAGACATCCGTGAAAAAAGGGTCGGTCAGTCATTTACTCCCTTATTAGGCACGAGATGGGGACGAACCCGGCTTGCCTGATTTCAAATCAAAATTATTGTAGTAGTAAGGAGATAGCATATTATGAAGAAATTTCTCTCTCTTGTTATCATCGTGTGCATCTCATTAGTGTCCATTAGTGCGCCAACAATGGCTATCAATGCAGAAGATTTTCAAGTATCACCTGTTTCACAGATGACTGATGTTGAATTACTTCAATTTTTAGAGGATTATGAAATCATAATACCAGAAGGATTGGCGGAATCTCAGGAGCAAACTATTGATATAATTCGGTCATGGGTTATCAAGATTGAGGATAATCCAGACATATCAGTCATTTATAGTTTGGAAACTACAAATGACTTTGTAAATGCACTTAAAGATGCTGTCAATGATTATTATGGGATTGTCTCATCTTCATCTATGTTGCCCTACGCAAGTCATGGGCTACGATACAGTACGGTATATGATGTCCCATCCAATATGATACGGTATAACTGTTATTCCTATGCACTGGGAAGAACAGCCGCTATATATCATCCTGGTGCGTTTAGTGGTCATGCAATGACTAATTCAATACTTAAAAATCTATCAGTTTATCAAATCGCCTCATATGTTAAAGAGGATTTGCAGAGTTCCTCCCTTGGTAAATCCTGTGTTAAGATTACATCTGCACGTCCTACTGCTTCCTCACTTGAAACAGGTCAAACTGCGATTTGTGTTCGGAAAGGTGATAACGGAAATGGTACTTATGATTATCACTTTATGAGACTTTACAGTACAACGTGGCGTCATAAGCCGGGTACAACTGCTATCCTAACTTATGACTATCTTCCTTCCACGTCAAGAGATTGGATTAGTGAGGGATACGATGGAAATAGAGTCTTAACTGGCGATGTTGTTTACGATAGCAGTATTTACTACATCCTTTTTAAGACATCACATAATTACACGCACCAGTATTCAGGGCAAAATTATCATTCTGGAACAAAACATTATTATGAGTTCGCCGATATCTGCTCTCAGTGCAATAGTAGGAAAGCAAATAGTACCACTTGGACGGGCGTAAATTGCAGCGGGCCTCCCTGCATTGACATTATGAGTATTGGTGGTGACGCAAAATGAAACCTTTTAGTTTTTTACTAGCAATGTTTTGCGTGATAGTTTGCTTTTCAGCTTGTTCACCTTCCGAAACGGGAGTTAAATCGGTTGAGAGTGATATTATAAAGGTTTCGGATAGTTGGTCGCCTTTGACTTCTCTGTCATCGGATGGATTATCAGTTGATTTTGCTTCGGATAAAGCGAATATGACCTTTGGAATTCATGCCTGTGATGGGAGTTTCTCTATCTCTAAAAGCGATGGGATACAGCATGTTTCTGATATTACACTCAGCAGCGGAGAGGCTGCCTGTTGGACATATTATCCCGTTAAAGAAACGGATTCGCCTTGGTATGGAATGACCACCTTTTTAGAAGTCCTGATTATGGAAGGCGAACACTATGTTGGCTATGGTGTCGTAAAGATTGAGCGCCCGGACGATATATATACATACAGCGCTACTGTTATTGAATGCAAAGAATTCCCTAAAATTAAGGGTGACTATCAAAAAATACCGCTTGAATTGATTGATCAGATGATAGAAACGGCTAAGCAAAACGCTTAAACTGCATTGGATCAGAAGCGAATCCTATTACAGGAAGGCTAATGAAGAAATGAAGATACATTAAAAGAACATACTTAAAATGAAGCTTTATACGAGGACATAGTCATCTATGGTTTAATCCAATATGAGCCCGTGTAGATTATATGGCTCATTTAGATTTATATGAAATTGAATAGTCCTTGAATGAAAGCTTTAATAAAAAACACCATTTCACTTGGATAAAGCAAGGTTTTACGGGGCAAAGCAGCATTGTGGTCTTTGTCCCGCTTTTGATTTCATTTAGGATTCTACTAAGGTTCGTATAAATTTATAGTTTGTATAATACCCCAAATTAACAGACGGCCATTAACAAAACCGCCCGGATTGGGCGGCAATTAAAAACCAGTATTAGTCTCCGCGGTATTTTCTATGCGTGGCCTCACCGCCACGTATATGCCTTTCCGCCTTATTCTTCAATAATACCGCGCTTACCTGCTCATAAAGAGAAGGATTGATGGTTTTTAATCTTTCGGTCATATCCTTGTGAACCGTTGATTTTGATATTCCGAACACTGCGGCCGCGCTTCTGACGGTAGCGCTGTGCTCGATAAGATGCTGCGCCACGCGCAAGACCCTGTCTTCAATATAATCCTGCAAAGCTATACCCCCCATATGAACATGCTTGGTAATTCATATGTCATTAAGCCGCTGTGTATTCGGATAAAAAGCCCGTTTGCAGCTAATGATTGGTTATACGGTATTCTTAAACCGGGACGTTTAAGTGCGACGCAGTATTTTATTCCGACGGTATTCTATACATCAAGTTCAAAATGCTCAGAAAATTGCGATTTTTTTCTAATGAGAGAATTTACGTTTATAAAAGCCGTAAACGCGCAAAATATTAAATGGCTGGAATATGACAGGGGCTGTTCGCCCTTAGCTGTTGAAAGCAAATAATTAAGGCAAGGGGTGTATGTACCATGGCGATCAACAAAGTTGAAATTTGCGGAGTGGACACATCAAAGTTGCCCATGATGAACGCAAAGCAGAGCACCGAGCTGCTGCAGCGTATTAAAGCTGGGGATATTGAAGCACGCGAAGAGTTTATAACCGGTAACCTTAGGTTGGTCCTGAGCGTCATTCAACGGTTTTCAAATAGAGGGGAGCAGATGGACGATCTGTTTCAGGTTGGCTGTATAGGCCTGATCAAGGCCATAGACAACTTTGATCTCTCACATGGAGTAAGATTTTCGACCTATGCGGTCCCCATGATAATCGGAGAGGTAAGGCGGCATTTAAGGGATAATAACGCTCTCAGGGTAAGCAGATCCCTGCGTGATACTGCATATAAGGCCCTGCAGGTGCGCTCAAAGCTGATGCACGACGAAAACAGGGAGCCGCAGCTGTCTGAAATAGCAAAGGCCCTTGAGATGAAGGAAGAGGACGTTGTATACGCCCTTGATTCAATACAGGACCCTATATCCATGTTTGAACCAATATATCACGATGATGGCGACGCAATTTATGTTATGGATCAAATTAAGGACGATAAAACGTCGGAGGAGTCGTGGCTTGACGGAATAGCCGTAGAAAGCGGGTTGGACAGGCTGGGAGAGCGGGAAAAGCGAATTCTGCGCCTTAGGTTTTTCGAAGGAAAAACGCAGATGGAAGTTGCGTCGGAGATAGGGATTTCGCAGGCTCAGGTTTCCAGGCTTGAAAAAAGCGCGCTCAGAAACATGAGAAAATACGTATAAAAGGATTTGCCTGGTTGAGCATAGCTATCCGCGCAAAAGGGCAGGGGGCGTTTCGGCTTTCCTGCCCTTTAAAAGCGGTTTCCAAAAGTTTAAGTTTTTATTGTTCGATTGCCTTAGCCCGCACGTAATCCAATGCCGCCCAAAGCTGCGTATCGTCCTGCTGGTAATCACTGATTAACTTCGATATCGTTAGCCCCTTGAGTTCGTCATTTAAATCCACCTCAATATCAGGCATTATTCCTACACCGTGGATATTGTTGCCGTTTGGAGTATAGTAGGCTTCAGTCGTAAGCTTAAGCCATCCCAAATTCGAGTCAAGCCTCATGGTAGTTTGAACTATTCCCTTGCCAAAGGATGGCATGCCTACAATAACGCCGGCATTGTTCTCCTGTACGGACGCGGCAAGTATTTCGCTTGCCGACGCCGAATTTTCGTTTATCATAACTGCAATAGGTACGCTTATACCCTTGGCATTTGAGGAATACACCCTTTCATTCTCAGGATTGTTTCCCCTAATTGATACTATGGTACATTCTTCAAGTATTATATCCGCTATATTGACTACGGCGTCAAGCGATCCGCCAGGATTATTTCTTAAATCTATAACAAGCGACTTCATTCCTCTATCAGTTAGGTCTCGTACGGCGTCCTCAAATTCCTTCGCGCATTCGCCTGAGAACATGTCTATTCGTATATATCCGGTACGTTGGTTAAATAAAGAATGATGTACCCTTTTTATGTTTACCATGGCTCGGGTCACCTCTATATCCAGCTCAGAGGTATTTCCGTTATCCTCAGCCCGCTTTAAGGTAAGGATTAACTTAGTGCCTATTTCTCCATTTATTGCATATGAGAGATTTTCCAGCGTCATATTGCTTACTTCATTTCCATCCACCCTTATTATTATATCCCCTGGCTGTACGCCCGCTGCCGCAGCGGGGTTGCCCTCATATACGTCTAAAATTTCGGCCCCTGTATCATCGGGCTGGCTGACAAGAATTCCAATCCCGCTGTATTCACCGTTCATGCTTGAAAGGTAGTCTTCGTATTCTTCGTTAGTATAATATTTTGCATAATCATCATTCAATGAAGCCACCATGCCCTGTGCGGCCGCGTTTAAAAGAGATGAACGTTCAGGCTTGTCAAAATAAAAGTACTCGTCGACTTTATCAGCAATTTCGCTTACCAAGGCTGCTTCACGGAGCTTTTCATATTCGCTAGCCGATAGTATTACCTCATTCTGCCTGCTGATGTTTACAAGATATATCGTCAATACGGAGGATAGCATTCCCACTATCAATATGGACATTATAGAATAGACGATTATCCGCGAACGATTTTTCATAAAATACCTCCCGCTACACCAAAAAATCAGGATCCTGCTGATATTTGATTCCTTAATCTGATGTAGATGCCGTCATTGTACCAATTATTTCACGTGCAGTCAAATTTAAGCTGTTTTTAACTGAAAATCTTGTTCTTTTTAAACAATAACGCTCCCCAAAATAAAATAGAGCATTACAGGCATGGATAAGAAGCAGGTATTATTAGGAATGAATGGTTTATTATTTGGAATACTAAACATATATCAGAAAAACGGAGGTGTTAATATGGGATGCACAGGTAAAAAGCTAAAAGTAGTCCAATATGGGTGTGGAAAAATGGCGGCCTATACGATGCGCTATGTATATGAAAAGGGAGGCGAGATAGTTGGCGCCATTGATGTTGACGACAACATCGTAGGGCTTGATATTGGAGAGATAATGGGATGTGGGAAAAAGGGGGTTAAGGTAATTAACGCAATACACGCAAACGATGTCCTTATGGAAAAAAAGCCGGATTGTTGCATAATAACGACAATGAGCTTTATGAAGGATGTGCGGGACGCGTTCCTAATCTGTGCGATGAACGGTATAAATGCCATTTCAACCTGCGAGGAGGCGTTCTATCCATGGAATTCATCCTACAATATAACCAAGCTGATCGACGATAAGGCCCAGGAAACGGGGTGTACCGTCTGCGGGTCCGGATATCAGGATTTTGCTTGGGGCTACCTGATTGATCAGATGGCCGGTTCATCGCAAAAAATAGACTCAATACGCGGAAGCTCAAGCTATAACGTTGAAGATTACGGTATAGCCCTTGCAAGGGCGCATGGCGCCGGCCTTACGATTGATGAGTTCAACAGGACCATTGCCTCTGTTGACAACGTAAGCGACGAACAGCGCAGGGAGATGATTAACCGCGGCGAATTTGTCCCATCGTATATGTGGAGCGTTAATGGTTGGCTATGCCGTAAACTCAACTTAAGACCGGTTTCGCAAACCCAGCGCTGCGTACCTATGACATATGACAAACCGCTAAAGAGTGAAACTTTGGGCATTACAATACCGGCTGGGAACGCGACCGGCATGAGCGCTATAGTTACAACCGAAACCGAAGAGGGTATTAAGATAATTTCGGAATGCATAGGAAAGGTTTACGCACCTGGAGAATTTGATAAAAATGTATGGAGTGTTAATGGGGAACCAAATACAACCGTAGTAATTGAGCGGCCGTCAACGGTTGAGATGACTTGCGCCAGCGTTGTCAACCGTATACCAGACGTAATAAACGCTCGTCCAGGATTTTTGACTACAGCCGAGATCGGCCCCCTTAAATATAGAACGCTTCCATTGGGAGAGTATGTATCAAGATAAAAAATACGGAGGTAGACGACATGGAACAGAAACACGGTAGTTTACAGGGATTATTAGAACAGGACATGAATGCTAAAGCCTATTTCGATTCGCTCCCAAACGGCATCCGGCAAAAGCTCAGCACCGCTTCGGGTACTATCGGCACAATGCAGCAGCTTAGGGATTATGCGGCATGCCTTATGCGAAATAACGCTTGAAGGAGGAGCACATGGAGGATTTCAAGAGACGAAGGGGCAGCGGACCGGTTGACGATGATATAAGAACCTATTTGGACGCGCACGAGGGTTCGCCGGATGTGAATAACGTGGTTTCCTCAATGGACTGTACCGGCCTTATCCCATCGGAGATCCAGGATGAAGCTGAGGCGGAATCATACGATGAGCTATATAGCATTCACGGGCCAGGTCCCAATAAAGATCCAAGATAATTATACTGCCCAGGCTTATTGCGCTATATTTGCATCAATCGGGTTTCTATGTGATCATATTTAAGCTAAACAAAATAAGGCTTGGTGATTATAATTTAGGCAATCCGAATGAAACAATCACAATTCGGATTGCCTAAATAGCGATTGGAAGTGAATCACGGCCGTATTTTAGACCTGACTATGGCTGCTAAAGTTAAATCGTTTTTATGTTGCCTATAATAATTGTCGCCCCAACTCAAATGCCTTTAAGAAGCCAAAATACGCATAGGGCAAGTAGAGTATTAACGTGCGCATCGCCTTATGCCGTAAACTGCCGGCTGGAAGTGTCATAAGCGGCATGTTTTTTGCCAGGGAAGCAAAATATGCTTAACGTCCCTCAAAACGCATGCCGGGAACTCTGAGACTTTGCTGGATTTTCCATAGGTGGGTATAATCCCCAACCTCAGCACCGCAAATATCCTCAATTTCTTTCCATGCGGCCGCATCGGTATACGCAAGCGCAATAATGTCTAAAAGATGCCGTTTTTCCTGAGTTGATGCATTAGCGAATGGTTTCATGTTTGCCCTCCTAAATATAAATAATGTCTCATGTAGTGCTAATGGATATTGGAGTGATAATGTATCCGCCAGGGACATAATTCAAAAAGGTCGCCAAGAATGTTGTATTCAGTTATTAAATAAAAATGTCACTTATATGTATACAACATTTCAAGACAAAAAGCAATAGTATATGAGCAAAAAAATTGTATTTAATGTCGAATATTTTATTATTGAGATTCATAATTTGTTTATTCTCTTTTAAAGACCTATGTTCAAGTTAAAAATAAAAGTTAACATAAAGTAATAAAAAAGCTATAAATGCAAGGCATAGACCCAAATATGACTAAATAAAAATTTTACAGTGGCATAAACTCCTGGTATGTATATGTCGAAGAATTATAAAGCTTAAGTTGAGAAACATAATAAGATTGCATTATCTTCAAAAAAATTATATGATAAAATTCATTAAGCGGCCGTATTAGCAGCATGATCTTTGGGAATAACAAAACCCGCTAACGTCATGGAATTTAAAATTCCACTATATGCCGGAATTCTTGTTTAGAGGAGATCTGCTATAATGAAAGGCCTGTTTGAAGGAGTGAGACATATGCCGGTATCTCATCGTATAAGTATTGGCGCGGAGCCGGCGCCTTATGATGTTTTAATAGGAAGTGGGCTGCTGTACAGTTCAGGGGATCTTATGAGGGAAGAGCTGGGCCTTAATTCTGGACGCGTCGCAGTTGTGAGCAGCGGGGCGGTAGCGGATCTTTATATGCCATCGGCTGTTCAGTCCATGATCAGAGCAGGATTTGAAGTTACTCCTGTAATAATTCCGGATGCGGAGGAGGGGAAAAGGCTAGCTGTAATAAAAGGTATATATGACAGGCTCGCTGCTTGCGGGTTTACGCGAAATGATACCGTTGTTGCGCTCGGCGGGGGTTCTATAAGCGATGCGGCGGGATTTGCGGCGGCGACATATATGCGTGGCATACGCCTTGTCAATATACCGACAACGCTCTTGTCTCAGGCTGACAGCTCAATCGGAGGAAAAACCGCGGTTAATATAGACGCAGGCAAAAACCTTGTGGGCGCCTTTCATAATCCATCGCTCGTAATAGAGGATGAAGATGTCCTTGATACACTCCCGAAACGGCAGTTCGCATCCGGGGTCGCCGAAATAATCAAGTATGCCTGCGTGGCCGACGCCAGAATGTTTTTAAAGCTTGTCGCGGTAAAAAGGCCCAACGCAAGCATTATAGCTCAGTGCGCACGAATAAAGGCAAAATGCGTTGAGAAGGATCAATACGATGTTGGCGTACGGCGTATATTAAATTTTGGACATTCGGTTGGACATGCTGTTGAGGCGGCTAGCGGATACACGCTGCTCCATGGAGAGGCGGTGGCAATAGGAATGGCTGCGGAGGCAAAGCTGGGCGAGCGGCTGGGCATAACTGAAGCGGGGACAGCAAATGCGATCACAAGGCTGTGCGCACTGCATTCGCTGGACACAGCCACGCAATATTCCGAAGAGGCCAAGAATTATATAGGGCTTGACAAAAAGGCTAAGCAGAATGGAATAGACATGATGCTGCTAAAATATATAGGCAAGGCTGTACAGGTTACTGTTCCGCTTAAAGAGCTATGCGAGATAATATGACATGAAATCAATAACTATATATCCGTCGGCCTTAAATGGAACTATAGCTGCCATACCATCTAAGAGCGAAGCCCAACGATCAATAATCTGCGCCGCACTGGCAAGCCTCGGCGGCGGCAGGTCTGAAATCAATGGCCTGACAGGACGCGGCGAGCTCTCCGATGATATAAAGGCTGCTATTAGGTGCATTTGTACGCTGACGAATGCCCGCATTGAACGTATTGGCCAAACGGTTGCTTTGCGTCCGCGCGGAGGCGAGGAGTCGTGCAAGGATATATTGGATGTTGGGGAGTCGGCGGCAGTTCTTAGGTTTTTGATCCCTATAAGCATTGCCTTAAAGGGAGGCGCGGTGTTTAAGGTGGGAAGCATGCTTAGACGGCGTCCGCTTGACGAATATTTAAGCTCTCTGCGTGCCGCGCATACATGGGAAAAGGACTACCTCATAGTAAAGGGGCGGCTTAAACCCGGCGAATATAATCTAAGGGGGGATATCAGCTCGCAGAATCTATCGGGTCTGCTCATGGCTTTGCCCCTTTTGGACGGTGACAGCGCCATAAATATAATAGGCCCTGTTAGTTCTTATCCTTATGTAGAGCTTACTATCTCAATTATGGCTCATTTTGGTGTAAAAGTGGAAAGATCGGGCAGTATTTACTCAATCGATAGAAATCAGGCGTACCGGCCGGCTCAATTCAGCGTTGGCGGAGACTGGTCGTACGCGGCATTTTTCATTGCGGCTAACGCCATGGGTGGAGCGGTAAATATGACTGGGCTTGACTGTGGCTCTTTGCAGGCCGACAGGGCGATATCCAGCCTCATTGACAAGGATAAGGTGGATGTTGACAATACGCCGGATCTCTTTCCCGCGCTGGCGTCTGCCGCATGCGCCAAAAAATCCGATACAGTGTTATATAATGCCGCCAGATTAAGATCAAAGGAATCCGACAGGCTAAGCGCAATGGCGGTTGAGCTTAAAAAACTCGGGGCGGATATTGATGAGGAAACCGATAGAGTGATTATAAAGGGTAAAGGAGAGCTAAGGGGAGGGGACGTCGATTCGCACGGAGACCACAGGGTAGCTATGGCGCTTGCTATAGCCACGTGCATATGCTGTTCTCCGACGCGCCTTTATGGATATGATGCGGTAAAAAAGAGCGCGCCGGCGTTCTTTGCTGACTTTAAGCGTTTGGGAGGCGTAATCCATGAACATCTGGGGCAATAGCGTCAGAATAGAACTGTTCGGCGAATCGCGGGGGAAGGCCGTTGGCTGTATAGTAGACGGCCTTCCAGCAGGAGAGCTTCTGGACTTAGATGCCATAAGAATTATGATGGACAGGCGGCTATCGCGCATGGACGGCGTATCAACTCCAAGGAGAGAAGGCGACGCATTCGAAGTAGTATCAGGAGTTTATAAAGGAAAGACCAGCGGAGCGCCGCTTTGCGCTATAATCAGAAATCTGGACGCAAATTTTTCAAATAGTAATGGCGAGACTGTTGTCAGGCCAAGTCATGCGGACTATGCGGCTAGAGTCAAATACATGGGGTATAACGACCCAAGGGGCGGCGGGCAGCTTTCAGGAAGGCTTACGGCTCCATTGGTATTTGCAGGGGCGGTCTGCAAGACGATGCTTTTAAGGAGGGGAATAGCTGTCGGGGCGCACGTCGCTTCGATATCCGATGTTTTTGACGAACGCTTTGACCCTGTGAACGTTTCAAAGGGCGATATTGACGCGCTAGATCCATATTTTCCATTGTTAAACCCATCCATAAGGCCTGATATGGAGAAAGCCCTGCGCTTCGCAGCCGATAACAACACCTCCGTGGGCGGAATCGTTGAATGTGCGGCGGTTGGCATGCCCGCAGGCAAGGGAAGGCCAATATTCGAATCAGTCGAGGGTATGCTGTCGCAGCTGTTGTTTTCTATACCGGGCGTAAAAGGAGTAGATTTTGGAGCGGGATTTGATATTTCCAGCATGTTTGGCCATGAGTCCAACGACCAGTGGAGATATGATGAAACAGGAAAGCCAATTACAACTACCAATCATGCGGGGGGGATAAATGGCGGGATTACAAACGGCATGCCCGTTATAGCGCAAGCCGCGTTCAGACCGGTGCCAACGATAGGCAGGCCTCAGAATTCAATCGATGTTGAAACCATGAAGAATATCAGCATTGAGTTAAGGGGGCGTAATGACGTATGCATCCTTCCGAGGGGGGCGGTTGCGGTAGAGGCTGCAATGTGTATATGTATGTTGGATATGCTGGAGGAAACATGATGATAGATGAGTTGAGGAGCCGTCTTGATAATATAGACGGGCAGTTGATGAACCTTTTAGAATCCCGTCTGGACATTTCAAGGCGTATTGCAGAGTATAAACGTATGAACAAAATTCCTATCTGCGATAAAGCGCGTGAGCGCGCCGTGCTTAAAAGCAGGATCAATATGCTGAAAAACAATGATTATGAAAGCTGCGGACGCATTATGGCACAGACGCTTATCAAATTATCCAAGATGGAACAAAAAAAGGCGTACAACCTATACCTTATCGGAATGCCAGGCTCGGGCAAGTCGGCGGCGCTTGAACCATTGGGAAAGATGCTGTCAAGGGAAACGGTGGACACCGACGCGGAGGCGATGCGAATTTCAGGCATGGATATAGATACGATATTCCAGCGTCTTGGCGAGGATGGCTTTCGCATAATTGAAAGCCGCGTTATCCTTGACGCAGCACGTAAGGGCGGGCTTGTGGTAGCTACCGGCGGGGGAGCCGTCGCCTCAAAGGAAAATGTAAATATTATGAGGCATAGCGGCTACATGGTCTTTCTGGATAGAAGGATAAGCAGGTTAACTAATATCGATACTGAAAACAGACCGCTTATAAGGGGCGGCGGTGACAGGCTTATCCGTCTCTACAGGAAACGAAAGCCGCTATACAGGGAATGCGCTGACTTTATCATCGACCCTGATCTGCCAGACTTGTATATTCATATTTCGAGCTGGTTTAAAAAGCGAATAGGGCTTAATCTGTTATTGCCGTGAGGTCTAATCCAATTCAGCGGTGCATGCGGTTAACGCGTAAACGTGTCGGGCACCGGCCGTCTTTAGCGTTAACGCGCATTCTTTTAGCGTACTTCCGGTTGTAGCGACATCGTCAACAATCAAAACGCCCTTGCCATGGCATTGGGTCGAAGCACGAAACGCGCCGTTGAGATTGAGCAGCCGCTCGTCAAGCGTAGACGCGGCCTGGGGCTGTGTATTCACTACTTTTTGAAGCATGCCCGTATCAACCGGAATGCCGTATTTCTCTGAAACAAATTTTGATAGCAGCGCCGACTGATTATAACCGCGCTCTTTCAGCCTTTTCCTGTGCAGGGGTACAGGAATTATTACCTCCACGTTCCAGTGGCCCGGAATATTCATAAATCCCGCGAAATAGCGTGCCAAAAAACGTTTGCCGCTGTATTTAAATTCCCTGATCTTTTGGGCGGCAGGCCCTTCATATGACAATCCTGAACAAAACCCGTCTATAGAATCGATATTCAGAGGGAACGGAGACTGGTTTAACGTGGACCGGCATTTTAAGCAAACTCCCCACTCATCCACTAAGGCTTCTGAATCGCATAAGAAGCAAACGCACCCAAAGGGGTAGACGGCGTCAAGCAACGCGTTGAAGAATGACTTCATGATTATAATTCCGCATACTGGCTCAGCTCCCGCATAAACTGGGCTAAACCGCTGTATCTGCGCCTTACATGAGCGTTTTTAACCATATTCATTACACACTCGCCCTTTCCTATGATAAACACCTGATTTCTGGCGCGCGTTACCGCCGTATAAAGCAGGTTTCTGGTCATAAGCATTGGAGGACCGCTAAACAGGGGAAGAACAACTATAGGGAACTCGCTGCCCTGGCTCTTGTGGATGGAAATACAGTACGCAAGCGTAAGTTCTTCCAGCTGCTGCTGGCTGTATGAAGCGCAGCGCTCATCGTCAAACAGCACCTCGATACATTGATTTTTGTGGTCAATGCGCATGATGGTGCCCATATCGCCGTTAAACACGCCGGTGCCTGTTTCCGATACACGGGAGTTGTTGGCTATTACCCATTCGATGTTATAATTATTCTTTACCTGCATTACCTTATCGCCTTCTCTGAACAGGGTATCGCCGTTTTGGTACTCCGCCTTGTATTCGGAACGCGGATTTAATTCAGCCTGCAGGCAGGCGTTTATATTGTTTACTCCGACCAATCCCTTTTTCATCGGCGCAAGAACCTGTACATCCTTTAACGGATCGGATATGCTGGAACCCTTGGCGAACAAACGTTTTATATACTCAAGCGCTTCCTCATAGCTGTACATAGTGTGAAAATGAAAATCCTCCGAATCAGAACAGATATCCGGACTCTGCCCCCTGTTTATGCAATGCGCGTTATGAACAATCATGCTCCTTCCGCTCTGACGGAAGATCTCTTCAAGCCTTATTACCGGTATAAGGCCGCTTTCTATTATATCGTGGAGCACGTTTCCAGCCCCAACGGGAGGGAGCTGGTCGGCGTCTCCCACCATTACCAGGCGCGTTCCGGATACCGTAGCTTTAAGCAGGGAGTTCATCAACGGCACGTCAACCATGGACATTTCATCAACAATTATCATATCGGCGTAAACAGGGTTTTCTTCGTTTCTGGAAAAGCTGTTCTGACCATAGCCGTATTCAAGCAGCCGGTGAATCGTCCTGGCCTCAACGCCGGCAGCCTCGCCCATGCGTTTAGCGGCCCGCCCTGTAGGGGCGCAAAGTTCGTAATCCAGGGACAGCCTGTCCATTATGGATATAATAAACTTTAATATTGTGGTTTTGCCTGTGCCAGGCCCTCCGGTAATAACCATGACGCCCTTAGTAAGCGCGGTTATCACCGCCTGCCGCTGCATGGGGGCAAGGGAGATGTTGAGCTGCTTTTCAAGCATGGAGATTTCCAGCTCTATATCTATCCCAGATCGTTCTTCAGGTGTGTTTGCAAGCTCCATGAGCCGTTTTGCGCATGATCCCTCCTGATAGTACATAGAAGGAAGAAACAAGGCGTCCTGATCGTTTATGTTGATACAGATGAGCTGCGACAGGGCGACCAGCTCCGATATCTCGGCTTCAATAGGCGCGTCGTCGATTTCAAGAACGGTCTTTGCCGTGTTGATAAGCGCGTCGAGCGGCAGATAGGTGTGCCCTTCCTGCCGCGCCCACGACAGCGAGTACTTTATTCCAGCTTGGATTCTAAACTTGGAGTCGCGTTCAATGCCCGCACCCCGCGCTATCTTGTCCGCTGTTTTAAAGCCTATGTTTTCTATGTCGTCAATTAGCCTGTAGGGATTTTCCCGTATCCGTTGCAGGCATAACTCACCATAGAGCTTATATGCCTTTGTTGATTGATTTATTGTCATGCCTATGGCTTGAAGCCCCATAAAAACGTCCCTGGTGCTTCTTTGATGCATATATGATTCATGTATCATCCGCGCCTTATGTACGCCTATGCCGGGTATTTCCTTAAGCCGCATAGGATCGGTTTCTATTACAGTCAGCGCGTCGCTCCCAAAGCGGTCCACAATGCTTTTGGCAATAAATGCGCCCACGCCCTTTATAAGGCCGCTTGAAAGATAGTTGACCAATGCGCCATCGGTGGCTGGAGTTACAACCTTTGCCGTATCGGCCTTGAACTGACGGCCATAGGTGCGGTGGTCCACCCACTCACCGGATAACTCTATATACTCTCCGGCATTGAGGGGCTGAAGGCCGCCGACCACGGTAATCTCATCGCCGGATTCGTCCGTAACTTCAAATACGGTAAATCCATTAGCTTCATTCCTAAAGATGATTCTTTCTATTGTGCCGGTCAGATACATATAGCGCTTTCCTTTGAAAACAAATGTTTTATTCTTTATTTTAACATATATGTTCATAAACGAAAAGCATTTTACTCCTATTGCGGAGACGTGCGGCATATAATTGGTTATGAGTTTAAAAAGGGGAGGCGTTATACATTGCGCATTTTTGTTATAACAAAGCGAATGCTAATAATCGGTATAGTTATATTTGTGTGTATTTTGCTGGCGATCATTCTTGTAACCTCTATGAGCGATGGGAATCTGCCGCAGACTTCGTCCGCAAACCCGTCAAAATCCGGAGAACCGGAACAGTATACATTGGATGTGATGGCAGGCAAGCATAAGGAGCTTCCTGTGTACAGCGTAGCCAGGGAGGATAAAAAGATAGCGCTGACAATTGACGCGGCCTGGGAGGACGACAAAACGCCATTTATATTGGAGGAGCTTGCCAAGCACGATATAAAGGCGACGTTTTACCTGTGCGGATTCTGGGTTGAAAAATATCCGGATCATGTAAAGGCGATATTCGATGCTGGTCATGAAATCGGAAACCACAGTCTTACGCATCCACATATGAGCAAGATCAGCGCCGAACAGATAAAACAGGAGATTGCGAAGCTAGACGACCAGCTTGAGGCAATTACCGGAACCCGCAGCAAGACCTTCCGCGCGCCGTTTGGCGAATATAATGATAATGTAATACTTACGGTAAGAGAAATCGGATACACCCCGGTTCAATGGGACATAGACACCATTGACTGGAAGGAGGAGCGCAGTGCGCAGACAATTCTGGATACCGTGCTTCCAAAGCTTCATCCAGGCTGCATCATTCTTTGCCATAACAATGGATTTAAGATAAAGGAATATCTTCCAACGCTGATAGAGACGGCGATTTCAGAGGGTTATGAATTTGTGACGGTGTCGGAGCTTCTGCTTACAGGGGAAACTATTATTGATGCAAACGGTGTGCAGAAGCCCAAGGCTTGAGGGGGATGGATAGGCGGGGAACTACATCCCCGCCGCAGCGTGTCAAAAAAGCGGCTATCAGGCTGTACTCACGGGGCTCCGCCACAAACCCCGCCCAAGGGGACTTTTTGTAAAAAGTCCCCTTGGGAATCCCGAAAAA
>UQXE01000013.1 GCA_900544965.1 uncultured Eubacteriales bacterium
CGTTGTTTTTCGGGATTCCAAAGGGGACTTTTTACAAAAAGTCCCCTTTGGCGGGGATTGGGGCGGAGCCTCATAGAGCCGACCTGACAGTTGCTTGCAGCCGAATGCCGTTTTTGCGGGTTAAGCTCTCATCGTGCTGTACAGCACGATGAGAATCGCCCATGGCGGTAAAAGGTTCTAAGAACTCCAAAAAATGCACAGGGGATAATATAGGCTTGGGAAACATCATCCCAATTTTACAATCCATCAAAAACCAGCGAAGCGATACATGATTAAAACCGTTGTTTTTCGGGATTCCAAAGGGGACTTTTTACAAAAAGTCCCCTTTGGCGGGGGTTGGGGCGGAGCCCCATAGAGCCGACCTGACAGTTGCTTGCAACCGATTTTTGCTATTGCTTGGCTCTCAAAGAACATGCTGTAAGGAGATTCGATAAAAATAAAAAGACATGAGAAAATCATTGGTTTAAGCTGGTTTTAAGCAACGCTTACAAAAACTTACAATTAAATTATGATTCATTTATGGAAGCTTTTAATTAGTAATTTTTTGAAATAAAGTCGAACATTACCGCTTAGAATTGTCTTTAAAACTTTCATAATTGAGATCCAATAAAGCGATACTAACGATGATAAACCGCAAAGGAGGTCTAATAATGGCAAAGCAAACCAACCCTACACAGCCCGTAAACACGGGCAATCAGCCTTTTGACCAGGTTTGGCAGAATACCCAGAACTGGAATATGGAAGCAGGCTCACAGGATATAACATCAAAGGACCTTGGCACGATTCAGGATGAGATGTATCATGAGGCCCTTGCATACAAGAAGTTCTCCGTGTATTCACAGTACTTCACGGATCCCCAGCTTAAGGATATGGCAAACAGGGGGGCCCAGCATCATAAGCAGCACTTCGACGCGCTGCAGAACTATCTTAACAGCCGTCAGTGAAGGAGGGGAAGTAAATGAATAACCAGCCCAATATGAGCGAGAAGGAACTCATTACCGACCTGCTTTATGAGGAGAAACATCTTGTAAAGCAGTACGCTTCCGACGTGGTTGAGACGGCTTGTCCGTCGCTGCGCAGGATTATTACAACCAATCTGACCGAATGCGCAACGGATCAGCACTGCGTTTTTGATCAGATGCTCCAGCGCAGCTGGTACAAAATCAAGGGCGCGCAGGATCAGGATGTAAATACCGCCAAGCAGGATATGCAGCAGCTTAGATCCCAGACAGGCATATAGGACAATTACGTTTCAGGCTAAACCTACGGGGGCCGTCGGGTAATCCCGGCGGCCCTCGAATACATTTAATTTGGGTATACAACCATTATTTCATGAGAATATTAGATATGGAGTTGGTTCGCATGGCAAAAAAACGAAGAATGATATGGATACTGTTTGCTGCGACAGTTCTGTTGGTCATTGCCGGGGCGGCGATATACCTTTTCCTTATAAATGGCAATAGAAGTCCGGAAGGAGAAGATATAAAGTTGGTATATTATCAAAGAACTGGAGGTAATTGCATTGAATGAAGAACAAAGGGCAAAACCCGTTGGCAACCCGCTTCATGGAGGACCAGGCAGTAAGACGCCAGGGGACAGGGAGGAACGGTATACGGGTTATAAGGAAAAACTCAGGGAGGCAAAGAGCAGATGACGGTTTCAAATGAAGAAAAAAAACAATATCAGCAAAAGGTTGAAAAGCGCATGCCAAAGAGTCATGCGTTTACGCAATGTGTATGCGCGTTTCTTGTGGGGGGATTGATATGCTGCATAGGCGAGTTTATAAGAAACCTGGGAATGACGTATCTGAAGCTGGATGAAACGCAGACTTCAGCGTTTACTTCAATAGTAATGATATTCCTTGGAGCCACCCTTACCGGTCTTGGCATATACGATAAAATAGGTAAGTTTGCGGGAGCCGGTTCGGTGGTTCCGATCACGGGATTTGCCAATTCAATCGTGGCTCCTGCAATGGAGCATAAATTTGAGGGCTATGTAATGGGAGTAGGCGCTCAGCTATTCAGTCTTGCGGGGCCGGTTCTGGTATTTGGAATAACGGCGTCCGTAATTGTGGGCCTTATTGCCTGTATCATATAGGGGGGCGTTTTAAATGAACAATAAACGATTAGGAAAACAGAGCGTTACATTTGATATTGCTCCCAGGATACTCTCCTCAGGCACGGTTGTCGGAGATGTAGAGGGTCAGGGACCCATAGGAAAGCATTTCGACCTTATACTGGAAGACGACATGTGGGGCGAGAAAAGCTTTGAAAAGTCCGAGTGCAAGATGTATGAACGGGCGGTACGCATAGCCTCTCAAAAGGCAAACATTGACCCTGCCGATTTGGATTGTTTATTAGGGGGCGATTTGCTAAACCAGATTATTACCGCAAACTATGCTGCGCGTCAGCTAGGCTCGCCGTTTTTAGGCTTATATGGCGCCTGTTCTACGATGGCTGAATCCATGCTTATAGGCGCTATGCTCATAAACGGAGGGTTTGCCCAATATGTCGCGTGCGCCGCGAGCAGCCATTTCTCTACGGCCGAAAGGCAGTATCGGATGCCGTTGGAGCTTGGCAGCCAGCCCACCCCCACCTCCCAGAGGACCGTAACCGGTTCGGGGTGCCTGGTGCTTACGGACGGCGGCAACCAGATAGGCAGGGGTGAGGACAATGAAATGTACAATGATCTTTTTATTGCCGGAGGAACCATAGGCAAGGTCATAGATATGGGCATAACAGACGCGAACAATATGGGCGCGGCAATGGCTCCGGCAGCCTTGGATACGATGATAGCCCACTTCAATGATACCAATCGTACGCTTGCGGATTACGACCTTATAATAACAGGTGACTTGGGTTTGTTTGGCACCGAAATGCTCTATGATCTGTGCAGGGACAGCGGCATAGACCTTGGAGACAAGCACATCGACTGCGGAACAACCATATTTGAGCCTTCCCAGGATGTTGACTGCGGGGCTAGCGGATGCGGATGCGCGGCAACCGTTTTAAGCGCCTATCTGTTAAAGCGCATGGACGCCGGCGATTTCAACAGGGCATTTTTTATGGCTACCGGAGCGCTTATGAGTCCAATGTCTGGATTACAAGGAGAATCCATACCATGCATAGCGCATGGCATAGTGCTTGAAAGGAGGACCGTATAATGGGAGGACTGATGGATTACGTATGGGCATTCGTAGTCGGCGGAGCAATTTGCGTCGTCGGTCAGCTGCTGCTTAGCTTCACTAGAATGACGGCGGCAAGAATACTGGTTTTATTCGTAACATTGGGTGTGGTGCTGACGGCTTTAGGCATATACGAACCGCTGGTTGAGTTTGCTGGAGCGGGCGCTACAATACCCTTAACGGGATTTGGATATTCACTCGGGAAGGGCGCCATTGAAGGCGCGATGGAAAAGGGCGTTTTAGGGGCTGTTACAGGGGGTGTCATCGCCACCGCCGCAGGGATAGCCGCAGCTATTGTATTTGGCTACCTTAATGCCGTAATATTTAAACCGAAAACAAAAAAATAATTTAACGACGGATAGCTAACGCTATCCGTCGTTAATCATCAATATTATTTCAGCTTATAATCTGGAAGAAGTACTGTTCCTTCTATAAATCCAGGCCAGACATGAACCCTTTCGGGATGCATCTTATATGTAGTTCTTGATTCGCGCTTGCGGTCGACTTCAACCCCGTTTTTATAATAAACCCTATATGCCTCATAGATATATCCCTTACGGGCTTTATTTTGCACCTTCCAGTACGGTTCATAAAGATAGTCCTTTTCAATATATACAGTAGCAGAAGGCTCAATAACCTCTATAAGTTTTGAGACAAAATCAACCCTGTCATAGTTTTTGCCGCTGATTGGTTCACCATAAATTTCACAGTGCATTTGCTGCTTAGATGACTCAACCCATGTAAAAACATATATGGGACTGCCGGTATTGTTCTTCCACTGAAAGTCAATGCGTCCGCTGTCAATCGTCGCGTCGCGGCCGCCATCAACATAATCGCTTACCCTTGAGTGTCCCTGCCTGTAGACTATATCCAGATCTGCCATTACAACTGCATTATAAACTGTAGTTGAAACCTGGCACACCCCTCCGCCAGGCTGATTTTCCGTTGCGGCGCCGCCCTGTATGATCGCGGGGCCGTCTTTCCACCCGTTCGCGTGGGTTCGATAACCGAGTATATCATTGGTGGAAAAAACCTCGCCAGGGTTTACTATAGTCCCATTGATCATTCCAGCGGCCTTTTTAATGTTATGAACCCTACCCGAACCGTTGCTCATTGCATAGGAGGTATGAAAACTAGCCCTTAAAGTTAAATTCTCGCGCAGCTGTTGCGCAGTAATTTCAGCCTTTGTTATAGTGGCAGGAAGCTCAATTTTGCCCGATACGCCTTGCTCCATATTTGAGGATATCAATTCATAAAGCGCCTTCTGATCTACTTCAACTCCATCGACGCTTTCTTTAAATATGAATCTTGCGCTTCCTGTGAGATTTGGATTTAGCTCCACTGTTGCGTCGGCCGGAGGCGTATTAATCTTTTCTGCAGCCTCAGCAATGAAGTCTTTTAATGGAGAGCAGTCTATGGTGCACGTTATAGTATATTCTTTTCCGTTGAGGGCTATATCCTCGAGTTCCGTCTTGAGCGATTCATAATCTCCGTCCCTGGCAAGGGAAAACGCCTCGTCAAGCACATCGTCGGTATTGTAAACCAAATTGACGTCATCCGCCGTAACCTTAAAACGCCTGTTATCGTATGAGAATGTAACCACGGTGTCAGGTATTAAATCCTCTTCAATAGGCTTTAAGGCTTCTTTTGCTTCCTGCGGCGTCATACCGCTTATTGATACCCCGTTTACAGTAACGCCTTCATGATATGTGCTGGAATTGATGATCTGCTGGCGTTCGGCTTCCTCTGCCGCCTTGCGGGCTATAGCTTCCTGATTCTTGGCAACAAGTATTATTGTAGTTGCCGTAATAGCCGCTATAGCTAAAAAAAGAGATGAAAGTAAAATTAATAGCTTTTTACCTTTTTTCATGGGCGTTTTATCCATACTACTCTCCATTCGGAATCGATTTTTAAAGTGCGAACTTCAATTTAATTATACCTTTTATTGGAGTTTATGTAAAGCACTACAATATGAAACATATGATTTTTTTGTTAAGCCGAGTTAAAAATTGACAAATACAAATATATGTGATACATTCAAAAAATACTACTTGATTGTTAATCGCAATAAGGATAAGGCGTGGCTTAAACCACCGTTAACCGTTAGAAGAAGGGAAGTAATAATAGATGAAGTATATTACGGCTATAGGCGGCTTATCGGTCGGACACTGGACGGAACCGGCCGCATTAACCGGCTGTACAGCGATAATATGTGAGAATGGGGCTGTATGCGGTGTTGATGTCCGCGGCTCGGCGCCCGGAACGCGTGAAACCGATCTTTTACGCGGGTATAATTCAGTAACTGGGATAAACGCCGTTATGCTGTGCGGCGGCAGTGCGTTTGGGTTGGACGCGGCATCGGGTGCAATGCGGTATCTTGAAGAAAGGGGCCTCGGCGTAGACGTGGGCACGGGCGTTGTACCCATAGTGCCTGCGGCCGTAATATTTGACTTGGGGGTAGGAGACTCCAGCATAAGACCGACTAAAGACGATGGGTATGCCGCCTGTCTGGACGCCAAGGCAGGCGTGTACTCAACGGGCAGGGTAGGGGTTGGCACAGGGGCTACGGTAGGCAAAGCGTTTGGCCCAAAATTCGCAATGAGCTCGGGAATAGGCAGCAGCTGCATCGATATAGGCGGCGGAGTGAAGATAGGGGCGCTTGTTGCTGTAAACGCTCTTGGGGACGTATATAATCCAGAAACGGGATGCATTGTCGCGGGCGCCAGAGACGGCGATGGGTTTCTAAACTGTATGTCTATGACGTCTAAAAGCGCGGCCCCAGCCGGTTTTACTAATACTACAATAGGTGTAATCGCGACTAACGCTTCCTTAACACGCGAGGAGGCTAATAAGATAGCCTCTATGGGCCATGATGGGCTGGCCATGACTATCAAGCCGGTCCATACTCATCTTGACGGGGATACGCTGTTTGCCCTGAGCACGGGGGAGGTACAAAACGTATCAATGCTTTCCATTATGATTGGGGCGGTAAAAGCCGTCTCACTGGCTGTGCTGGACGCCGTCAGCATGTAATGAGGTCTTTGGAGCAGGATAAATTGCCCACGCTATATATTTTCGGCTCCTGTTGTTATATTAAAAGAATGCATTTATAATATGTTAGATTATAGTTAAACGGGGGTAAACTTTGAGTATGAATACGCGTAAGATCGTGCTATACGCTTTGTTTGTGGCGATAACGCTAGTGCTTGGGCTTTCTCCTATTGGGTATATACCCATTGGAGTGCTGGAGATTACCATCGTGCATATACCTGTTATAATAGGAGCTTTTGTCCTTGGCATAAAGGGCGGGGCGCTTTTAGGTTTTGTATTTGGAGTAACCAGCCTTGGAAGGGCGCTGATGCTTCCAACCCCTTTATCCATGGTATTGCTTGGAACCGATACGGGTTTTGGGTGGTATAACCTGTTCCTTATCGTTATAATAGTATTTGTCCCGAGAATACTCGTTGGCGTCTTTTCAGCCCTTATATACGGAGCCTTTGAAAAGAGGGGGGAACGTGAAACGCAATCCCTTGAAGGTCTTGAAGGAGGCGCGCTCATGGAGGCAAAAAAGCGGATCGACAGAAGAATGATCCTTGGCACAGGCGTCGCGTCGCTTGCAGGCTCTGTTACCAACACGGTTTTTTTCCTGGGATTTACTTTTTTCTGCGCGGCTTCATTGCTGGCTCAGAGCTTCGGAACGGATATTGCGGGCATAGCGACCATGCTGTTTACAGCCACAGGGCTGCTTAACGGAAGCATAGAGGCAGCGCTTTCAATTATAATATGCACGGCTGTTATGCGCGTTCTTAAAAAATACATGACCGTTGATCGGATTGGATTAAGGTGATTGTGTTATGCTTCTTGCCTTTGATATCGGAAACACAAACATAAAAACTGGCCTTTTTGAGAACGGGCAGCTCAGGTATTCTTGGAGACTAACCACGGATTTAAGGAGAACATCGGACGAATACGGCGTTCATATCGAGTCGTTTTTTAATCACCTGGGTCTTGGCACGGATTGTGTAGAGGGAATAATAATGTCTACCGTCATACCCTCGATAAATTACACGATAGAGCATATGTGCAGGGTTTTTTTTAGGGGCAAGAGGCTGCTGCAGGTTGACCATAAGCTTGAAACAGGGCTGATAAACAGATATGAGCACCCAGAGACGCTGGGGTCGGACAGAATATGCAATGCTGCGGCCGCGTTTTACAATTATGGCGGTCCATGCATAGCGATTGATTTTGGTACTGCAACCAACTTCAGCGTAATATCTCAAAGCGGAGAGTTTCTAGGGGGACTAATATGCCCTGGAATTAAAATTTCAACCGACGCGTTGATTGAGCATGCCGCAATGCTCCCTAAGGTAGAGTATAATAAGCCGGCCAAGGTAATTAGCACAAATACGGAAGACGCTATCAGGTCAGGAATAATTAACGGATATGTGGGGCAGGTGGATCATATTGTTGACCTCATCGGCGATGAGCTGCATTGTAGTCCAATAGTTGTTGCCACCGGAGGCATGTCCGCTATGATAGCATCCGAAACCAGCCGTATCAACCACCTGAACCCCACATTGACGCTCGAAGGCCTTGCCATAATCTATGAAATGAACGCTTAAACATAGTGTTTAAACCAATATATGGCATAGGCGATAGAAATTAGCACCTGTAACGCAGTGAGCCCATAGCATACGTTGCGCCGCACAGTATCGTTGCGGCGCTTATATATTCTTGCTCCAATTAACGGAACAAAAGGTATCGCGCCTATATATATTAGAAAAGCTGCCGTCAATAAAATCACCTCCGATGACACGTGTATATTATCATTAAAAATATGTATGCTTCAATCGTAGATAGATGGAACGGATACATAATATTAGCAGCCCATCGGCTGTTGTTCACAGAGATAAGCGCCATTAACTGGTTCCATTCAAGAGAAATATGTATTACATTATCCTGTTGACACGCAAAACGATTGGGGTTAGAATAGATGTTGGAACGTTCGTTCTAAACCTGCCCGCCTGATTTATCCCGCAGGTGAAACTTAGTACTTAATAATTACTGCCGATATTGGAAAGATGGAGTGTTAAAAATATGGAGACAAACGGCGCTTTCAGGCTGGTATCGCCATTTAAGCCTACGGGGGATCAGCCCCAGGCCATAGAAAAGCTCGTAAAGGGAATTGAAGACGGCAATAAAGCCCAGACCCTGTTGGGAGTTACAGGATCGGGTAAAACGTTTACAATGGCCAATATCATCGAGCGGGTTCAAAGGCCCACCTTGGTTATAGCTCATAATAAGACGTTGGCGGCGCAGCTTTGCTCCGAGCTGCGGGAATTTTTCCCCGATTCCGCGGTTGAGTATTTCGTCAGCTATTATGATTATTACCAGCCCGAGGCTTACATACCGGCTTCGGATACCTATATTGAAAAGGTGGCAACGATCAATGAGGAGATCGACAGGCTGAGGCACAGCGCCACATGCGCCCTTAACGAACGCAGGGATGTGATAATAGTCGCATCGGTTTCATGCATTTATGCGCTTGGCGATCCTGAGGAGTACCTTAATCTAAGCGTGTCTTTAAGGAAAGGCATGGCCGTTGACCGCGACACCGTTATGAGGCGGCTGGTGGATATTCAATATCAGCGCAATGAATTCGACTTTGCAAGAGGAACGTTTCGCGCAAAGGGCGACGTCTTAGAGATATTTCCGATGAATCTGGTGGATAAAGCCATACGCATAGAGTTTTTCGGCGATGAGATAGAGAGGATAAGCGAGGTAAACCCGCTTACCGGGGAAATGCTGCTGGATATGGTTCATACAGTAATCTTTCCGGCGTCGCACTATGCGACTGGTCACGAAAAACTGAAAACGGCTATTTCGGACATTGAAGGGGATTTGTGGAATCAGATAGGGCGTCTAAAGGACAATGGGGATCTTGTGGAAGCACAGAGGCTGGAACAGCGCACCTTATATGATATTGAGATGATGCAGGAAATCGGGTATTGTCAGGGCATTGAAAACTATTCCAGATATTTCGACGGCAGGCGTCCGGGTGATCCTCCCTTTACCCTTCTGGATTATTTTCCAGACGATTTCCTGATGATAATCGACGAGTCGCATGTTACGCTGCCGCAGATCAGGGGGATGTACCGCGGAGACAGGGCCCGAAAGGAAACGCTGGTTCAATATGGGTTCAGGCTTCCGTCGGCGTACGACAACAGGCCCTTGAAGTTTGACGAATTTGAGGATAGAATCAACCAGGTGGTTTTCGTCTCCGCCACGCCGGGATCGTATGAGCTTGGGCACTCCTCATCGATGGCTGAGCAGATAATTAGGCCTACGGGCCTTGTCGATCCCGAGATAAGCGTAAGGCCGGTTACGGGCCAGGTGGACGACCTGCTTGGAGAGATAAGGGCTACAGCCGGCGGAGGCATGCGTGTATTGGTTACGACGCTGACAAAGAGGATGGCCGAAATGCTTACGGAATATCTTGATGGAATGGGGGTGCGCGTGCGCTATATGCATTCCGAGATAGCTACAATGGAGCGAATGGAGATAATAAGGGATCTTCGTCTAGGCGAGTTCGACGTTCTTGTGGGAATAAATTTGCTGAGGGAGGGTCTGGATCTGCCCGAGGTAGGGCTTGTCGCCATACTCGACGCGGACAAGGAAGGCTTTTTGAGGTCGGATACGTCGCTGATTCAAACCGTCGGACGTGCCGCCAGGAATTCCGAGGGCAGGGTAATTATGTATGCCGACGGGATAACCGATTCAATGAAAAGGGCCATAGACGAAACGGAGCGAAGGCGAAAGAAGCAAAAGCAGTATAACGAAGAGCATGGAATAACTCCAAGGAGCATTGTAAAGAGGGTTCATGAAGTTCTCGAGATCTCCGCTTCGGCCCGCTCCAGGGCGGAGAAGCTGTCCGATGAGGAGAAAGAAGCACGTATAAGAATACTGGAAGAAGAGATGAAGAAGGCTGTGCAGGAGCTTGAGTTTGAGCAGGCGGCAAAGCTTCGCGACAACATCTATGAGCTTCAAGGCAAAGACAAGCAGGGCGTTAAGAAAACCGCCCCCGGTACGCCGGGGAGCAAGCGTGCGGCCCGCCAGCGCACCAGAAAGTAAAGAGGTTAAAACGTGTTAGACGATATTGTAATAAAAGGAGCCAGGGAACATAACCTGAAAAATGTCGATCTGGTACTGCCGCGAAATAAGCTGATAGTTTTTACAGGCCTGTCGGGGTCGGGCAAGTCTTCGCTTGCCTTTGATACAATATATGCGGAAGGACAGCGGCGCTACGTTGAGTCGCTTTCATCTTACGCGCGCCAATTCCTGGGTCAGATGGAAAAGCCTGATATAGATTATATTGAAGGACTGTCGCCGGCGATATCAATAGACCAGAAGAGCACGTCGAATAACCCGCGCTCAACCGTAGGCACGGTTACTGAAATCAATGATTATTTAAGGCTTCTGTTCGCAAGAATAGGCAAACCGCACTGTCCAAAGTGCGGACAACCCATTGAGCGCCAAACCGTCGACCAGGTTATCGACCAGATCAACCAGTTTCCCCAGGGTACCCGCATTCAGATTATCGCTCCAGCCGTAAGGGCCAGAAAGGGAGAACACCAGAAGCTGATTGACCGGATACGCAAGGACGGATATGTCAGGGTGAAAATTGACGGCGAGGTTTATGACATAAACGAAACCCCTCAACTTAATAAGAATATAAAGCACACGATTGAAGTGGTGGTGGACAGGCTTATTATAAAGGAAGGCATTGACACCAGACTGTCAGACTCGCTCGAGACCGCGTTTGCCTTTGGCGGAGGGCTGGCCAAGCTCGATGTAATAGGCGGTGAGGAGATGCTTTTTTCCCAAAATTATGCATGCCCGGACTGCGGTATAAGCATAGAGGAACTTACGCCGCGAATGTTTTCATTCAATAATCCTTTTGGGGCGTGTCCCCACTGTACGGGTTTAGGAATGCTTATGAGAGTTGATCCCTCGCTTGTGGTTCCGGATGAAAGGAGGAGCCTTCTTGACGGCGCGATAAGCGTAAGCGGCTGGCAGAGCGACAGTAACAACACTATGGCCCGGATGTATTTCACGGCGTTGTCTAAGGAATATGATTTTTCGCTTGATACGCCGTGGTTGGAGCTTTCGGATGAGGTTAAGCGCGTCTTGCTATATGGAACGGGGGAACGCAAGCTGCACATACAGTATAAGCGCGACTATGGGAGCGGTGAATTTGACGCCGCGTTTGAGGGCGTAATCAGCAATCTTGAGCGAAGGTACCGTGAAACCCAATCGGATTACATGAAGAGGGAGATCGAATCCTACATGTCCCAGATACCATGCCCGGAGTGCCATGGAAAGCGCCTTAAGCCCGAAAGCCTGGCCGTAACCGTGGAAGGAAGCTCGATTGCACAGGTGAGCGACCTAACGGTTTTAGAAGCGCGGGCATTTATAGGCTCGTTGCGCCTTACGGACAGCCAAAAAATAATAGCGGAACAGATAATTAAGGAAATAGACGCTAGAATTGGATTTCTTATCGATGTGGGACTTGATTACCTTACGCTTTCGAGATCGGCTGCGTCGCTTTCCGGCGGGGAGGCACAGAGGATAAGGCTTGCCACACAGATAGGCTCGGGGCTGGTTGGGGTGCTTTATATACTTGACGAACCCAGTATCGGACTGCATCAGAGGGATAACGCAAGGCTTTTGCGCACATTAAAGGGTATGCGCGATCTCGGAAACACTCTTATCGTTGTTGAACACGACGAGGAGACGATCCGTGAAGCGGACTATCTTGTGGATATTGGTCCTGGCGCGGGAGCTCATGGGGGAAAGATAGTGGCAAAGGGCACGCTGTCGGATATAATGGAATGCAGCGAATCGATAACCGGACAATACCTGTGCGGCGAAAAGCAAATAGACGTTCCTGAAAAGCGGCGCGGGTTGAATGGAAAATGGCTGTCAATACGCGGCGCTAAGGCAAATAACCTTAAAGGCATAGATGTGGATATTCCGCTGGGAGTGTTTACCTGCGTTACGGGAGTTTCCGGTTCGGGCAAATCAAGCCTTGTAAATGAAATTATAAAAAAGACGCTTTTAAGGGAGCTTAACCGCGCCAAGACAAGGCCGGCCGGATACGAATCTATCAGCGGGCTTGAGCATCTTGATAAGGTAATTGATATAGACCAGTCCCCAATCGGACGGACGCCCCGAAGCAATCCCGCGACCTATACCGGCCTTTTTGATCTTATCCGCGACCTGTTTTCGATGACACAGGACGCAAGGATGCGTGGATATACAACGAGCCGCTTCAGCTTTAACGTTAAGGGAGGCAGGTGCGAGGCCTGTAAAGGGGACGGCATAATAAAGATAGAAATGCACTTCTTGCCGGATGTATACGTTCCGTGCGAGGTATGCAAAGGCAAGCGGTATAACCGGGAAACGCTGGAGGTCAAGTACAAGGGGAAATCCATCTATGATGTGTTGGACATGACCGTTGAGGAGGCGCTTGGGTTTTTCTCGAGCCTGCCCAAAATTTCGCGCAAGCTTCAAACCCTTTTCGACGTTGGCCTTGGCTATATTAAGCTTGGGCAGCCCTCAACTACTCTATCCGGAGGAGAAGCGCAGCGCATTAAGCTTGCGACCGAGCTGTCAAGACGAAATACGGGAAAGACATTCTATATCTTGGACGAGCCCACAACAGGACTGCACGTAGCCGATGTGCAGAAATTGCTGTATATACTGGATCGGTTGTGTGAGGGCGGAAGCTCGGTGCTGGTTATAGAACATAACCTTGAAGTGATAAAAAGAGCGGACTACATAATAGACCTGGGTCCCGAAGGCGGCGACAGGGGAGGAGAGATTGTCGTATGCGGAAGGCCGGAGGAGGTAATAAACTGCTCTCAAAGCTATACAGGCCAGTATCTCAAGCCTATGCTGGAGTGTTGATACGGCTTGCCGTACTACCCGGAATGAAAAGAGGATGTATATATGGAATATGGTATGGAACGCTGGTACATGGTTGCTCCACAGCGGTTCTCGGTAAGAAAATATGATGGAGAGCCATCTGAAGAGGATCTGGATGCTCTTAAAGAAATTGCAAAAAGTTTTTCAAGAAACGGAGTAAGAATAGAGCTGGGCGTGGATGAGAAAATATTTACGCCAATTTTTCTATGGTATGGCAAGGTTAAGGGAGCGTCGCACTATGCCGCGTTTATCGCCCGAAATGATACGGATCCAAGAATGGTAGGCTACCTCGGGGAAGCGTTTATACTAGAATGCTGCGCCATGGGTTTGGGCACATGCTGGCTTGGGGCTTCGTACAAAAAGAAGCTTGCGCGAGACCGAACCATGCTTTCACGGCATGAGCGGATTTCATGCATAACGCCAATAGGATTGCCAGGAGAACAATATGCGGGGCGGCCAAGAAGATCGCTGGACAAGCTTACAGGCTTGACTCAGGATGAGCTTATTGGTCTTCCGGAATGGCAGCAGCGTGCGCTTGAGTGCGCAAGAATAGCCCCTTCTGCGGTAAATGCGCAGCCATGGAGCTTTGAGGTGAAAGACGACAGGATCATTGTCAGGTGTATATCCAACAATTTAGGATACGGCATGCTTGACTGCGGCATCGCAATGCTTCATATTGAACTTGGAGCCTCGCATTGCGATGTTTCCGGAGAGTGGAAGCTTCAAGACAGGGACGCCGTCTTTATTCCTAAACTATGATTGCTTCGAATCAAAGCGGTCCTCAATATAGGCCAACTTGGTATTAAATTTAAGAAAAATAATCGCATGGGAGATTATTTCGTGATGAACGTACGTGCATACGGCTGTAAACCATACAGGATTGTTGCGGTGCATGGCGGGCCCGGCGCTTTGGGCGGCTTGGCGGGGTTGGCTGGAGATATAGAGTCTATGACCGGATGTGGAGTTATCGAGCCAATGCAGACCCGTTTCTCAATAGATGGGCTTATCAAGGAGTTAAAGGATCAAATTGAAGTGTTTTGCAGCCCGCCCGTATTTTTGATAGGTCATTCCTGGGGAGCCTGGCTGACTGGATTGACGGCTGGTAGATATCCCGATTTGGTGCGGAAAGTAGTTTTGATTGGGTGCGCTCCCCTGGATGAAAGCTTTGTATCGCAGATTGCCCAAAGAAGAATAAAAAATATGACGCCAGCGGAAAGAAAGGAGTTTGTCTCCTTGGTTAGCTTGATGGAAAGCGGCTCTAATGATAATGATATGGACAAAAAGCTTGAACGGCTGGGCGTTCTTGTAGACGGATCGGATTTTTATGATAGAATTGAATCAGAAGTTGAGGAAACGGTCTCAATTAATGGAATGATGTATTCGCAAGTGTGGACTGAAGCCTCAAAAATGCGCAAAAGCGGGGCGCTCGTAAGCTGTTTTAAAGGGCTTAAAATGCCAATATCCATAATTCATGGCAGTTGGGATCCTCATCCATATGAAGGAACCACATCTCCTCTTAAGTTGGCGGGACTTGAATTTAATGAACACATACTTGAAAAGTGCGGACATACGCCATGGAAGGAGAAATATGCCAGAATTGAATTTTACTCGATTCTTGTTAGAGAACTGTCAATGGTATGATTTTACCGCTGCCGGAAGGCCCTTTATTGATAATAATTTAGCAATAAAATGTATATTTTGAAACATTTGCGTGAATTTATTGCTAAACTTTTACATTAACGTTTATCTTGCTTGAAAAACCTTATGTTATAATCTATAATTGATATGTAGTAAATTGTATGAGGAGGAAATAACATGAAGAAGTATCGTTGTACAGTGTGCGGCTACATACATGAGGGCGAAAATCCCCCTGAATTTTGTCCGGTATGCAAGGTGCCTGCCAGCAAGTTCGTATTAGTAGAGGAAACAGATATGGCGTGGGCGGCCGAACACATGGTAGGCGTTGCCAAGGGCGTTGATGAAAGTATAATTTCGGGTTTGCGCGCCAACTTTGAAGGCGAATGCACAGAGGTAGGCATGTATCTTGCCATGAGCCGGGTTGCGGATCGCGAAGGATATCCGGAAGTTGCGGAAGCGTACAAACGAATAGCGTTTGAAGAGGCCGAGCATGCCGCCAAGTTCGCTGAACTTCTTGGGGAGTGCGTTACAGACAGCACAAAGAAGAATTTGGAGCTCAGGGTTGCGGCCGAGCATGGCGCGACTCAGGGCAAGGTTGACCTTGCCGCTATGGCTAAAAAACAGAACCTTGACGCAATCCACGATACAGTGCATGAGATGGCACGCGACGAAGCGCGCCATGGCAAGGCGTTTAAAGGACTGCTGGAGAGATATTTCGGCAAATAATCGCAGCGTGAAGTGCTATTAAGATGTAACTAAGGATACAGGGGACAAACATAACAGGTGTTTTATGGACTTACGGCATGGCATTTAATGGCCATGCCGTTTTATAAAATTGATAAGCTTTAAGCCATTGTTTATAGTTTTACGCACTCTTTACGAATTTAAAAGCTAATAAAAAATATAAATTGTTTGAATCTTTACCATAATATCAATAGAAAATCCAAACGTGATTAGAGGAATACTATAAAAAAACGGCTGGAGATGTTGCTTATGAATAAAAAGGGAACTTACACATTATTTTTTATTATATTAACTATGGTATTTTTGTTCGGATGTGACGAAAAGCCTGGCGTTGACAATGAAACTCTGGGAGAAATGATATCAATAGACGGGGTGGATGTATCTGGTATGAGCATCGGCGACGCATACGAGTCGTTGACGTACGCGCATGAGCAGATGTTAGCCGGCACAAAGTATGTAATCAAGACGGATAAAGCGGAAACCGTTGAGATAAAGGCCTCAGAGCTTCCCTTTTCATTTAATGTTCAAAAGGCGTTGGAGGAAGCCTTTTCGTTGGAACCGTATCAAATATCAAGCGGCGAGCCTAGGACGCTGCGCTGTCAGATAGCCTATAATGAGGAAGAAGGCATTAAAATAATTGACTCAAAGACAAAGGCCTTATATAGAGATCCAGTGGACGCAAAGGCGGTCTATGATCCCAACGCTGCCGAGGGATTTAAATTTGTTAAGGAGCAGCCTGGCCTAAAGGCGGATATACAGGATATAAACATGCAGATTGCTCAATCCGTAATTGAGGGAAACATAATTGAAATAAATGCAAAAATGCTTGAGGTTACTCCCGAATATACGCTAGAAAGAGCAAAGATGGAGAATACCCTTGTATCCGAATTTTCAACGTCATATGCAAAATCCCCGCATAATAATGAAAACAGGGTTTATAACATCAAAAAGGGAGCGGATATGATAGACGGCGTCAGACTCAATCCAGGAGAGGAATTTGACACCAACGATATCCTGGGCCCGAGAAATGAGAAAAATGGATGGAAGGAGGCGCCTGGCATACGAAACGGGAAATATGAACAGGAATTTGGCGGAGGCATATGCCAGGTATCGTCTACCCTGTACAATGCCGTGCTGATGGCTGATCTTGAAATAACGGACAGGCAGCACCATTCATGGCCCATGGGCTACGTGCCAATAGGCAGGGACGCTACTATAAGTACTGACGGACCAAACCTAAAGTTTAAAAATAATGGCGATACCCCAATAACAATCTCCGCGAAGACGGATGATGAAAATCTGACGATTACAATAAGCATATACGGAACAGCCCTCAAAGACGGCATGAGCATAAAGCTATCCTCTGATAAGATTGATACGCTGCCCGAACCTGAACCGGAGTTTGAGCTTGACAGCGGCCTTCCGTACAATACCAAGGTAAAAAAGCGCGATGGGAGGGCAGGCAGCGTGTCGGAGACATATAAGGAGTATTACGATTCCAATGGAAAATTGTTAAAGCGAAAATTAGTCTCTAAGGACACATATAAGCCTATTTCAGCTATAGTACAGGTATCTGAGGATATATACTATCAGCAGATATGGAATAACGTTGACTAAGCTGTATTTTATTAGGCAATTAACCGTAATAATATGCCATCAGCAGGGTTACCATTTCGTTATAGCTTCTGGAATCGCCCTGCTGATTGAATTTCAGATAGCTGTCATTAACCTGACCCATGGTGTCCTCTAGCGGCCCTTCAAATGACAGCCAATATTTATTGTAAGCATTAATATCGCGCTGTATCTGTTCACTGAATGAAGAATATAGCTCATAATATAGGTCGGGATCCTCGCGGTAGAGCCTGTTGGCACAGTTAATCAGTGCAAGCATTATACCTGAATATTGCGTGGAGGCGTCCTGAGAGTAGGTGCAGGCAAGATATGCGATAAAATTAGCTTCGTCCTCACGCGCGAATCCGAGCTGATGGGCCATTTCGTGCGCGGCGCTTGACAGCAAAAGCAGCGCCGGCTGGTCGACATTTACATTGGCTTCCGAGGTATAAGGCATAAACATGCCTGCAATACCCGCGCTTGAAAGCGCCTCTGAAAAATGCACGCTTTTAACCACGGTAAGCTCGCCCTCAAATATGGGATGATCCTTACTGAGGGCGGCATACGCTTGGGGAAGCAAATCAAAATGCGTATCCGGCCCATCCTTGAGCGCGAATACGCCTTCACTATCTTCATATAAATTTTTTCTAATCTCAGCCGCATCATTTGACAGCACCTCGCACATAAATGAGAGCTGTTCAACAGAATTGTCCGCTTGACTAAGGTTCATCAGCTCATTCAGTCTCGGCCTGAAGTGGTTGATTCCCCATGTAAAGTAGAAGGTATTAAGCAGCACTCCTCCAAGGATCGCCAGCCCGAAAATAGTCCTGAAAAAGCGGACAACTCGGATTTTTCTGAACACGAGCTGAATAAGCCTTATTATAACTACCGCCGCTATGGATAAAACGGCGATTATTAAAAGCAGCTCAGCTAACGAAAAGGAAAACAGCGAGGATACTGCTGAAAGCACGGTGCGCACCGCAGGATATATTGATTGCGAATACACCCTTTCAACCTCATGGGGATTTTGGGACGCTATTGCGGGTATAGCGAACCCAAGCGGAACAATAAGCAGCCACGGCAGGCGCGTTGCCAACAGCGTAGACCACCGGTCTCGATTTCGCTTCTTTTCTCCTTTGCGGCTTCTTGCCATCCGGTACACCTCAGAGTTAAGCTTTTGCAATAATCGCCATTATAGCACATATATTCAAAAATTAAAAATATACTGCATAAATAGGCCTATTACTCCGCTTCGCGCCATACGTCCAGGAGTTGGCCGACCCATCCCTGATCGGGAGCCTCTACAAGCGTGAACGGCTCGTTGCCGCTTGGATCCTTAGGGAATATAAGCAGCGTTGGATTTCTTACTTCCCCTGGCAATACGCGAAAGTGAAACAGCGCATAGTCGATATAACCCTCATGGTATATAAGGATAGTCGCATCCCCCCAGGTCTGTTTTGGATTGCCTATGACTGAATGGTTAATTGCCTCTATGCCAAGCACATCCGTCCTTCCATCGTCTTGAGTATACACTATGATGCCGCTCTCGGGGATTACAACCTTAGCTCCTTCTATGGGCTCGCCGGTCCATCCATCCTCAACCCGGATGCAGACTTGGCCAAAATCCTTTACCATGCTCCCAACTATGGCCTTTCCTATAAATAGCAGCGCTATAAGTACAGCCAAGCCACAGACCGATATAACAATATATTTTTTCATAGACTTCACTCCTTTTTGCTTAAATCTATGCGCAATTAAATTACCGTTATGTGGTATACTTATAATTAAAAGAATCGGAGGATGCGTGAATGAGGTTTAACGATGCACAATGGCGCGATAGAATGCGGCTTGGCCTTGATTTTAATAACATGATGAAGGAGTGTATTGGGGAGCGGGGTATAGATATATCCGAGCTTCAAGGCATAATCCCTCAGTGTGAAACGGCGGTGGAACTGCTGGAACAAAAAAGAGGCTCTATGCAATGGCGCGGCCTTCCATACAATCAGGAGGATATACTAAAGGACGTAAAATCAGCGGCCGAATCGATACGCCGCAGATTTGACAACTTCGTCGTACTGGGTATTGGCGGAAGCGCCCTAGGCCCGATTGCCGTGCACCAGGCATTATGCCATCTGCGCTATAACGAGCTGGAAAAGGACAGGCGCAACGGGCCTAGGTTCTATGTAGAGGACAACGTGGATCCTGAACGCATGGCTGCGCTTTTGGATGTTATAGACGTTGAGAATACCGCATTCAACGTAATAACAAAATCGGGAAGCACATCTGAAACGATGGCGCAGCTTTTGATCATAACCGGAATTTTAAGGGAGAAGCTTGGCGATGAAATCGGGGACCGCATTATAGCAACTACCGACCGCAACAGGGGCAATCTTATTAAAATAGCAAGGGATCTTAATTTAACCACTCTATATGTGCCCGACGGCGTAGGAGGCAGGTTCAGCGAGCTTTGTCCGGTAGGCTTGCTTCCAGCGGCTGTCTGCGGCATAGACATTGACGGGCTGCTTGCCGGAGCGCGCTATATGGACGAGCTATGCTCCTCACGACGAATCATGGAAAATCCCGCATGTATGCTTGCCGCACTTGAAGTAATCGCGATGCAAAAGGAGCATAATATCTCTGTGATGATGCCCTATGCCGATTCATTAAGATATTTCGCCGATTGGTATGCGCAGCTGTGGGCTGAATCATTGGGAAAACGGTACGACAACAATGGAAAAGAGGTGTTTTGCGGTCAGACTCCAGTAAAGGCGCTGGGGGTAACGGACCAGCATTCCCAGGTGCAGCTATATACAGAGGGGCCGTTTGATAAGGTTATAACTTTTATTGGGGTTGAGCGCTTCCGTCGGGAAGTAATGATACCGCACGCATACGATCATATTCGGGACGTTGCGTTCCTTAGCGGACATACGCTCAATGACCTTATCTCAGCGGAACGATATGCCACTGAGTACGCCGTTAAAAAAAGCGGTCACCTCAGCAAGACGATAATGCTACCAGAGGTCAATCCGTTTACAATCGGCCAGCTTATATGCCTTTTGGAGATGCAGACGGCGTATGCAGGGGAATTGCTTAATATAAATGCGTTCGACCAGCCGGGGGTAGAGGAGGGTAAGAATGCTACATACGCGTTGCTGGGAAAGCCGGGATACGAGGATAAAAGGTCAGAATTAAACGGGCACAACAGCAGGCTCGAGAAATATATAATTTAACGATTTGCTTAGAAGACAAAAGCGTAATATGGATAAGGTGAAGGAAACCAAGGGTCAATAAATACAATATTACCTTTGGCTCATAATCGCGGAATAATTCTGTCGCCAAAACCTTGGCTTTGCAATGAAGGCAGGGTTTAAGCTATCTCTTTTAGACGATTAAAACGTTTGCTTATCGTTTGCAGCGGCCGCTTTTTGGGCAGCCTCCGCAGCCGTTCTTGCAGCCGCTTTTTCGGTTTTTCCATGCCATGACCAGACAATATATGGTCCATCCGGCTATCAATGCCGCTATCAAATAGAATAACCAGTGCATACTTCCTCCTAAAGGCTTAATATAGCTTTATAAAAACAGGGATCCAAGCTGATATATTACAAGGGATGTCAAGTAAGCTATTGCTATTTGATACGCTACTGTAATCGCGGTCCATTTACCGCTATTCAGTTCCCTTCTCATTGTGGCGACGGATGCCATACAGGGCGTATATAGCAGGACAAACACTAGAAAGCTGTAAGCGGTAAGCGGCGTGAAGGAGCCGGACAATGCGCCGAACAAAGCCTGGTTTGAGGCGTCGGCGGCAAACCCGTAAAAGACCGACATGCTGCTCACGACGGCTTCCTTTGCTACAACACCTGAAAGCAGCGCTACGGCCGCCTGCCACGATCCAAAGCCCAGAGGGGTGAAAACCGGAGCTATAAAACCGCCCATCTTTCCCAGAATGCTCTGTGCTTCATTTTCAACCATTGAGAATGAGAAATCAAAGCTCATCAGGAACCATATCACGACGCTCATAGCAAATATGAGGGTTCCCGCTTTTTCAAGAAAATGCTTTACCTTTTCCCATACGTTGAGCAGCGTATTTCTGATGCCGGGCAACCGGTAGGGCGGCAGTTCGATCAAAAACTGGGCGTCGGCGCCTTTAAACAGCGTTTTTTTAAAGACAAGGCCGGATAATATGCCCGCAAGTATTCCAAGCGCATACAGGCTTATTATTACTATAGCCGCATGCCTGCCAAAGAATGCGCCAGCCATCAGCGCGTATACGGGAAGCTTGGCTGAACAGCTCATAAACGGAAGCAGCATAATTGTCATACGTTTATCGCGCAGGTTTTCCATAGTTCGGGTGCCCATGGTGGCGGGAACGGTGCATCCAAAGCCCATCAGCAGCGGGATAAAGCTCTTTCCGCTCAGACCAAACCTGCGCATGGGCCTATCCATTATAAAGGCTATGCGGCTCATATAGCCGCTGTCCTCCAATATGGACAGGCAGAGGAAAAGCAGCGCGATTTGGGGCAAAAACACTATAACCCCGCCGACGCCGGCAATGATCCCATCGCAGATAAGGCTTGTCAGCCAGTCCATAGAACCCATGTTTACCAGCGCTGAGCGTATAAACGGAGCAAAAGTATCGTCTATAAATCCGCCGACCAGGTCGGACAGCCATGCGCCGGCCGAACCAAAGGTCAGGAAGAATATCAGGGCCATTATGCATATGAAAACGGGAAGCGCCAGAAATCTATTCGTAAGCACCTTATCTATCCTGTCGCTGATTGAGGACGCGCCTTTCCTGTGCTTACGTTTGAGCGCTATGCCTACTACGTGCTCAATATACCTGTAGCGGCTTTCCGCAACCATGGCCTCGTTATCGCCTATTTCGCTGTTAAAGGCGTACTCGGCAACCACGGCGGCTACCCTTTCTGAATCCTGCCTGCTGAGGTTTAGCGCTTTCAGCGTGAGCCTGTCGCCTTCAAGAAGCTTGATTTCGGCCCAATGACGCGACAGTTCCGACTTATCCATATATGGTTCAATTATTTCACCGATTCGATGGTGGAACGAGTGCGTATAATCGTCGTAAAGATCGTCGGGTTCAAGGTTGAATCCCTCATGAAATTGTGTATGCACGGCCTGAATAAGCTTCTGAGCCGATGTGACGAGGTCGTCAACTCCCTTTCCGGTTCTCGCGCTTATGGGTACAACGGGAATTCCAAGTTCTCGGGACAGCGCCCTGCAGTCAATCCTGTCGCCCTTGCGCTCAACCTCGTCCATCATATTGAGCGCTATAATCATAGGCACCTCCAGCTCCAAAAGCTGAATGGTAAGGTATAGGTTGCGTTCAAGATTGGTTCCGTCAACTATATTTATAATGGCGTCAGGCTTTTCCTTTATTATAAAATCGCGGGATACTATCTCCTCCATCGAGTTTGGCGAAAGCGAATATATGCCGGGCAGATCTACAAGCGTCATCTCATGGCCCATGGTGCAAAGGCCATTTGGACAGCGCCCGCGCCTACGGCGCTTTGTCCTTATTTTACCCTCCTTTTTTTCAACAGTGACCCCCGGCCAGTTTCCCACATATTCCCTTGAGCCGGTCATTGCGTTAAATAGCGTGGTTTTGCCGCAATTTGGGTTGCCTATCAGCGCAAGCTTGACGGGGCACTGGTTCTCGGAGGCTTCTATTGCGCAGGCCTTTGCACGCGCATTGCGCCTGCCGCTCTCACACGGCGCACAGCGGCTTATCATAAGCTCGGTAAGCCTTGCGGCCCTTTCATGCTCCTCAGCGTCGGATCTGTCCGAGTGGGCGACTTTTTTAAGAAGCGTTTCCCCCTTTTTTTCACGTTCCAGCATAAGCGCCTGCTGTTTAAGCAAAAAATTCTGGGCCTCATCCTCAGTCATAAGAAATATATTTGCGGCGTCGGCGCGTCTGATGGACAGCTGATATCCACGCAGACTCACCTCGATAGGATCGCCCAGAGGCGCTATCTTGCAAATCTGAATCTCAGTGCCTGGAATTATGCCCATATCAATAAGCCGCCGCTTAAGGTCGGACCCGCCGGCCATACCGTATATCAGACCGCTTTGACCTGGTTTAAGCTGCAGTAAGTTTTTTTTATCCATAGTTTCCCCATTAAATAGAGTTAGCAGTAAATAACTTAATTAAATTATAACATATGTATATGGCATGTCAACGCTAATAAGAAGCTCTGTTTTAAACAATAGAGGCTGTGTTAGTACTACTGGAAACTCAACAGACATATATATCTAGCGAATATGCGGACAAAGTGCATGTCGGGAGGTAATAAAATGGATAGATCCGAGCTTTACAGGGATATTGCTCAAAGGACCCAGGGAGATATATACATGGGCGTGGTGGGTCCGGTTAGGACGGGAAAATCGACATTTATTAAGCGCTTCATGGATCTGCTTGTCGTACCCAATGTGGAAAACGAGCATGTTAAGGAACGCTTGATCGACGAATTGCCGCAAAGCGGGTCCGGCAAAACGATAATGACGACCCAGCCGAAGTTTGTTCCAAACGACGCTGTTGAGCTTACGCTGGACGAGAGGATCGGGTTTCGAATAAGAATGGTAGACTGTGTAGGCTATATGGTAGACGGGGCGATCGGACACACCGAGGCTGACGTGCCGCGCATGGTCAGAACTCCGTGGTTTGATTACGATATCCCGTTCGAGGAAGCCGCGGAGATAGGGACCAGAAAGGTTATTACGGAGCATTCCACGATAGGCCTGGTGATGACCACGGATGGAAGTATAACGGGCATTGAAAGGGAAGCGTATGTAAGCTCCGAGGAGCGTGTTGTTAGCGAACTCCAGGCTCAGGGCAAGCCGTTTATCGTAATTCTCAACAGTATTCATCCGGAGGCGGACGAAACCGCCGTGCTCGCCCAAACGATGCACGAAAGATATAACGCCACAGTCGTACCGATGGATGTATTGAACATGAGCGTAGATCAGGCCAGCTCAATACTCGAGGGAATACTCATGGAGTTCCCAATAAAGATGATACAGATAAATATACCGTCGTGGCTGAGGGCCTTAGGGGTATCGCATTGGCTTGCGCAGAGGGCGCTGAAAGCCGTTAACGAGAATGTCGGCGAATTATCAAAGATGCGCGATTACGCGGTGCTTAGGGACGCCTTGCAGGGCATAGAGGATTATAAGCCGTGCAAGTTAGAAACTATTGAAATGGGAAGCGGCACCATACGGCTTGAGCTTTCCCCGGACGAAGGCATGTTCTACAGGATTTTAGGAGAACAATGCGGAATTGAGATAGAGGACGATTATCACCTGATATCTACGCTCAAGGAATTCTCAAAGGCAAAGCAGGAATACGACCATATAAAGGCGGGCCTGGAAGAGGCGGCGCGAACAGGCTATGGCATGGTTCCTCCGGAGCCCGACGATATGGTTCTTGACGAGCCCGAGATCGTACAGCAGGGCGGACGGTTCGGCGTAAAGCTGAGAGCGCGGGCTTCAGGGCTCCATTTGATTAGGGTCGACATAGATTCCGAGGTTTCGCCGCTGGTTGGTACCGAAGAACAGTCGGAGGAATTTATGCAGTATCTTATGGATACGTTTGATAAAGATCCTGAAGGCATATGGAGCACCAACATATTCGGCAAGCCGCTTTACGACCTTGTAAGGGACGGCATGGCAGGAAAGGTGAACCGCATGCCGGATCCTGTTAAACAAAAGCTTCAATCCACAATCCAGAGGATGGTCAACGACGGATGCAACGGACTCATATGCATAATGCTTTAATTGAATCCAAAGCCGGATGCCTTTATAGCGGACGCCCTGCTTGAAAGGCCGTCAATCGCAAGCTCCGTCATATCAACAACAAAGCTATGGGCAACGCCCGATTTTAACGTAGCGTTCTCGGAGAAGTGCCAGACGCCCATAAGCGATCCGGAATCGTCATAAAAGGCCGCGTAAATGAGGTTAAGATTGCAGTCAGTTCCGCTTTTGTTCTCCACCGTTCCAGAAAGCGTGGAGAATCCTGGATAGTTATCAGCGACAAGCAACCCCTCAACCTCTAGATCAATTCGGTCAATCGCGGCCTTTTCGCATTCCAGGCTTGCTGTAAGCTCCATATCGGACTTGAACCTCGCATCCTCATCCGGAGCGCCCCAGTATGTTACATAAGACGTGTCGCCGGGATATAATACGTCATATTGGCACAGCATTGGCGTAAACTCATGTGAAACACTGTATGAGCCGGATGTAAAGACAAATCTTGCGCTGGACAGCACGACAGGGCAGTTCCCGTCATTTCTGTACTCTACAGCGCCATATAGTACGTTTGCGTCATCAAAAAGATATGCAACGGAACTTAATACGCTTACGGCAGCGTTTGAACCGTATTCGTTGTTTGCCGTAGCTTCAGGCGGAGTATCAGAGCCGGTTTCCGTCGGATTCTCATCCGTCTGTTCTGCCATCAGCGAAGAGGGTTGATTGCTGGCGCACGAAATCAAGGACAATGCAAGGCAAATTATTAGTAATAAAGCGATAACGCGTTTCAAAAGCATCTCTCCCTAAATAAATTAACATAAAAGCCGCACTTTTTCATGAAAGTACGGCTAAAGTATAGCATAATATACAACCTGCGGCAATAGCATAATCTTTACAGATTTCCTTTATCAGCTATAAGGCTTTTCCCTGTCATTTCTACAGGCTGGTTCAGTCCCATTATTTCAAGCATTGTGGGAACTATGTCGCATAAGCTTCCGCCATTTCTCAGGGAAGCGTTTTTCATGGCGGGCGCAGCCAGGATTAACGGAACGGGGGATGTTGTGTGCGCTGTGAAGGGGCCTCCGGTTATCGGATCCTTCATCATCTCGCTGTTGCCGTGGTCAGCCGTTATAATAGCGCTGCCTCCATTTTCCAATACAGAGCCGACAACGCGCTTTACGCATTCGTCAACCGTTCTTAACGCGTCGACAGCCGCTGCCATAACACCGGTATGGCCCACCATGTCAGGGTTGGCAAAGTTCAATATCATAACATCATATAGTCCGCTCTTTACGCGCCTTACAGCCTCGTCCGCCACCTCATATGCGCTCATCGCCGGAGCCAGGTCATAGGTGGATACCTTTGGCGAAGGGATGAGCACGCGGTCCTCTCCGGGATTGGGGAGCTCCACGCCGCCATTGAAGAAAAAGGTGACATGAGCGTATTTTTCGGTTTCCGCGATTCTAAGCTGCGTAAGCCCCGCTTTTGAAATATACTCGCCGAAAGTGTTGTCAATGCTCTCGGGCTCAAACGCCACATGGAGTTTTCCCTCAAAGTCTTTATCATATTGCGTCATGGATACGAAAAACAGGGGGAGCAGGCTTTCTCTCCTGCTAAAGCCTTCAAACTCCTCAAACAGCAGCGCACGGGTAAGTTCGCGCGCCCTGTCTGGGCGGAAGTTGAAAAAGATTACGCTGTCCTTCGGGCGAATGACAGCATGGCAGTCTCCATCTATGACTACGGGTACTATAAATTCATCGGTAATGCCTGCATCATATGAGGCTTTTACGGCTTCGCGGGGCGAGGACGCGTGCAGGCCTTCTCCGTAAACGATGGCGTTATACGCTTTTTCTACGCGCTCGTAACGATTATCGCGGTCCATAGCGTAGTACCGGCCCATAACGGTGGCTATACGGCCGCATTTGAGTTCCGTAAGCTTTGACTGAAGCTCGCCGATAAACCTGATTCCACTGTCCGGCGGCACGTCGCGGCCATCCATAAAACAGTGTATATATACTTTGTCAAGGCCGTTTGATTTGGCCAGTTCAAGCAGTGCATACAGGTGATTTAAGTGGCTGTGAACCCCTCCGTCCGAACACAGGCCCATTAGATGCAGCGCGGAGTTATTTCTTTTACAGTTGTCAACAGCGCCTATAAAGGCTTCGCTCCCGTAGAAACTTCCGTCGCTAACAGCATCGTTTATCCTGACTAATTCCTGCTTTATAACTCTGCCCGCTCCAATGTTTAGGTGGCCAACTTCGGAATTGCCCATCTGCCCATCAGGAAGCCCCACCGCTAGGCCCGAGGCCATAATTGTAGTATGGGGATAATTGGCCTTTAGAGAGCATATGTAGGGGATTCCCGCTTCTCTTATGGCGTTTCCCTCAACGGACTTTGAGTATCCAAAGCCATCAAGGATTATAAGTGCTGTCAATGGTTTCATATATACCTCAGATTGTATTTTCGGGATGGGCGGCCTTTACTATCTCGGAAAAGTCTGTAGCTTTCAAACTGGCGCCTCCGATAAGTCCTCCGTCTATTTCGGGCATTTCCATAAGCGACCTGGCGTTGCGCGCGTTCATGCTCCCTCCGTATTGTATGCGGAGGCTGTCCGCCGCCTCGTCGCCGTACATGCTGCGTATAAGCGACCTGATCATTCCTATGGTTTCATTTGCCATGGATTCTGTTGCCGTCCTGCCGGTACCTATTGCCCATATGGGCTCATACGCTATCACGCAGCGGGCGGCGTCGGAGGCGGGTATTCCATTAAAGGCCGCCGTTATCTGCTTTGACAATACGGCGTCGGTTTCTTGTGCCTCACGCTGACCGTAGCTTTCTCCCACGCATATTATCGGAATAATGCCCTGTGAAATTACTGCTTTTACACGCGAGTTGACAGTATCGTCCGTTTCGCCGAAGTATTGCCGGCGCTCGCTATGTCCTATTATAGCGTAGCTTACATTCAGCTCTGAAAGCATAGCTGCGCTTATCTCTCCGGTAAATGCGCCGTTTGCTGCCCAATGGGCGTTTTGCGCTCCGATCTTTATATCTGTATTTTCCAATATTGCGCAAACCGCGGGAATATCAACAAACGGGGGACAAATGACAACGTCGCAGTCCGCATCCTTCACAAGCGGTACAAGCTCTTTAACAAGCTTAACAGCCCCGCTCGGAGTCATATTCATTTTCCAGTTGCCTGCGATAATGGGTTTTCTTTTCATCTCTTTGCTCCTTACATATCGTTAAGAACTGCAATTCCAGGAAGCTCCCTGCCCTCCAGAAGCTCCAGCGAGGCGCCTCCGCCTGTGGATATATGGGTTATCTTTTCAGCAAGCCCCAGCTTCTTCACCGCAGCGGCGGAATCTCCCCCTCCAATTATCGTAACGCCTTTGCACGCCGCGCATGCAAGCGCGACGGCGGCGGTACCGTTTTCAAACGCGGGGAATTCAAATACGCCCATTGGCCCATTCCAGACAATGGTCTTTGCGGATAATATCTCACGCGCATACGCTTCCTGAGTTTTTACTCCTATATCAAGGCCTTCCCACCCTTTGGGAATTGCGTCGCTGGGTACTGTCTTATGCTCCGCGTCGGCCGAGTACTCCTTTGCCACAACGGTATCCACGGGAAGAAGCATCTTCACTCCATGCTTCTCAGCCTCCTTCATTAGATCGGCCGCCAAGCCTATGCTGTCGTTATCAAGTAGCGAATTGCCTATCTCGTATCCCATGGCCTTGAAAAATGTGTAGGCCATTCCTCCGCCGAGCAGGATGGTATCGCATTTTTTTAGAAGATTTCGTATTACGCCTATCTTATCAGCTACCTTTGCGCCTCCCATGATCGCTACAAACGGCCGCTGAGGGTCCTCAAGCGCGCCGTACAGGAACTTAAGCTCCTTTTCAATCAAAAACCCGGCTGCCGCAGGCAAAAATTTCGCCACGCCGGCGGTTGAGGCATGCGCCCTATGCACCGAGCCGAATGCGTCGGATACAAATACGTCGGCAAGGGATGCGAGCCTCTTTGCGAACCCCTCGTCGTTATCTGTTTCCTCCTTATGAAAGCGGACGTTTTCAAGCAGGAGGACCTCCCCGTCCTTAAGGGACGAAGCCTTTTCCTGAGCATCGGGACCTATAACGTCGCGCGCGAACTCGACACGGGTTTCCGGAAGCAGTCCGGCAAGCCGTGTCGCAACGGGCGAAAGAGAGTACTTTTCCTCAAACTTGCCCTTTGGCCTGCCAAGATGGGAACAGAGTATAACCTTAGCCCCTTGGTCAATTAAGTACTTAATTGTCGGCAGGGATGCGACAATGCGGTTGTCGTCCGTTATTTCATTGTTGTCGTCAATAGGAACGTTAAAGTCCACGCGCACGAGAACGCGCTTTGACTTAACGTCAAGATCCTTTACTGTCAGCTTTGCCATAATAAAGTCCTCCTTAAGTAGGCTACGGCAATATTTTACCACATTGCCGTTAGTTTACAATCCAAATTGGAAGGATGCACCGCATTAAAATAATCCGCTTAGATGGATAATCTACGCTATACTTTTATTATGTTCAGCATATATGTGTATATGCCGACGAAATAGGGCAATCGGTTAATGGAATTTCATTAATCCGCATAACGCAGCGCTAGCATCTGCTCAAGCGCTTTTAAAATGCCATTTTAGGACGGTGCTTCATTGATTCCGTAGCAGTCTATATAGCACAGGGTATCCACAACAAACATATAAAGCAGTGGTTCGCCTCAAAGGGGTACATGTTGAGAAATAAAGATCTTCTTTATTTTAACTTGAAGGTAGAGGATAAATCGAGCGCATGACAAAATAGAGCAACATAATCATATATATGAGTGATAAATTCGCGGATATAAATATTGATATTTTCAAAGCCGTCCTCAAGAAGATAGCCTTATTATACATTCTGGTAAGGCGACTTTGACATCTTTTCGAGCATGTCCCCCGTTGATGGGGCAGGGGAGATGGAGGACTGAAAGCATCATGAAACTACAGAGGTATCGCACAAAACATTAAATGATTTTATATCGGGGAAAAGGCTTTCCGCATTTCTAGCGTTTATATTTCTGTATCATTTTTGTTGGTTGGAACCCAAACAGAACGTAAAACTCCCTGTTAAGGTATTATTGATCAAATACGGTAATCATTTTATACGAGGGACTCGTTATATAAAAGCGTTCAATCATCCTGTGCTTTGTCTCACGTACAGTCAGGCGGCGTTCAATGGCTTGTTGCTTCATCCTATCATTTCATAAGGACGATGCCGATCGATCCCGCAATATCATATGTCGTTTGTTCTTTGAGGCGATTTATGACGCAATAAGGTATGATTAATATCGCTAAAACTTTTTCAAGTTGCTTTGCATGATATTCGCTTTTCTTCGCAATAGATTACCGCGAACACATTTTTGTGCCATTTTATCAAAAGCAATTATATTAAGTCCCTAGCAATAAAATATACAGCCTAATGAGCTGTTTGCGGCCATACTATGATTGTCGTTTTATATTAAATTGTGGTATCCTGTGTACAAGCTCGACTTTTAGGAGGTCATCATGAACGAAATTGATTCACTATCGGTATCCTGTATAAGACTGCTTGCGGCAGACGCTATAGAAAAGGCTAAAAGCGGCCATCCGGGAACACCGATAGGCGCCGCCCCGATAGCTTATGCGTTATGGAGGCGTATGCGTCACAATCCTAAAAACCCCAAGTGGAGGGGGAGGGACCGTTTTGTATTATCAGCGGGCCATGCGTCCATGCTTGAATATGCGATGCTGAATTTATATGGTTACGAAGTAAGCCTGGATGATATAAAGCAGTTCAGGCAATTTGGCAGCATAACTCCGGGCCATCCCGAATATGGGATAACACCTGGCGTGGAAGCCAGCACTGGGCCATTAGGCCAGGGCTTTGCGATGGCGGTTGGCATGGCGATGGCGAGGGCCCATCTTGCGGGGCGTTTCAACAGGGACGGTTTTCCGATAGTAAATAACAAAACTTATGTGCTGATGGGGGATGGCTGCATGATGGAGGGCGTTGCCTCCGAGGCTGCGTCGCTTGCGGGGGCGCTTAACCTTAAGGGCCTTATAGCTATTTATGACTGCAACAAAATTACGATTGAAGGAAGCACCGAACTCGCCTTTACCGAAAATGTGGCTGGCCGCTTCACCGCCTATGGATGGCAGGTGATAAGCGTTGATGACGGCAATGACATTGACGCGATTGACCGCGCGCTTGCGGTTGCCGAGCTGCAGGACAGGCCGGTGTTGATCATAGTGAGGACGAAAATAGCCTATGGTACGCCTAAAGAGGGAAAGAGCAGCGCCCATGGGGAGCCGCTTGGCCCTGAGAATATAGGAATTGCGCGTGAAATATACGGATGGCCCTATTCCGAGCCGTTTACAGTGCCGGATGAGGTCAAAGAGCATTTTAATGCGCTTGCCGCTAAAGGCGGCGAGGATGAGGCGCGGTACAACGCCATGATAGAAGACTATAGGGCGCGTTATCCGGAGCTGTATAATGAATGGGAACGCATACACGACTCAGCGATTCCACAAGAGCTGTTAAACGATCCAGAGCTGTGGAATTTCACAGGGGATGTGGCAACGAGAGCGGCCTCGGGCAAAGTGCTGAATATTCTGTGTAAGCATCTGCCCAATCTGGTAGGCGGTTCAGCTGATCTTGGCCCGTCCAACAAGACGGAGCTTAAAGGGGTTGATTACATGTCAGGGTCAAATATGGCCGGCCGCAACATACACTTTGGCATACGTGAGTTCGCAATGGCAGCGGCATGCAACGGCATTGCGCTTTATGGAGGCCTGCGCGTATTCTGCGCCACCTTCCTGGTGTTTTCGGATTATCTTAAGCCGGCGTTACGCTTAAGCGCGCTGATGGGGCTTCCGGTGATTTACGTGTTTACGCATGACAGCATAGGGGTGGGCGAGGATGGTCCCACGCATCAGCCGATAGAGCATCTTGCCATGTTCAGATCAATGCCTAATACGAGGCTGTTCAGGCCCGCCGACGGCAAGGAGACCGCGGCAGCATATATCTCGGCGCTTCAGTTCAATGGTCCCACGGTTATAGCGCTTTCAAGACAAAATCTAAAAACGCTTGAGGCAACCGGAACGGGGGCGATGCGCGGGGGCTACGTCGTAAAGCGGGCTAAGGGAAAGCCGGACGTTCTTATTATGGCTACCGGCTCCGAGCTTTCACCTGTCATTGAAGCGTCTGAAATATTGGAGAAGCAGGGGTATGACGTGCAGCTTGTAAGCATGCCATGCATGGAACTGTTTGACGAGCAGGACGATGCTTATAAGCAGAGCGTTATACCAAACGAGACGCGCGCGCGCATTGCGGTGGAGGCGGCTTCACCCTTTGGCTGGCATAAATATGTGGGAATCGACGGGCACGTGATAGGCATGAACAGCTTTGGCGCTTCGGCTCCTTCAGGAAAGCTTTTTGAGCATTTCGGCTTCACTGTGGACAGGATTACGAACGCAGCGTTGGAGCTTTTAAAGGGCAGATGACAAATTATACTTAAACACCGTATATAATTAAATACTGCCCCGCGGGACGCGGGGCGGTAAACTATTTTTACACTTATATACCAAAAGGGGGAATTGGTACTGCAATGTATAAGTGTGTAGGAAATCAGCCGTTGAAGGTTTCCATTCCCGTTATCAGCCTTATGAGGTAGAGCGCGTCGCCAATTTCAACGTTACCTGAGAGGTTTACGTCTCCAAGCCGCTCTTGAAGTTCACTGAAGCTTTCCGTACCTGCCACGTTTCGCATTATCAGCAGCGCGTCGGTAATATTCAGCTCTTCGTCGCGGGTTACGTCGCCAAGCAGTCCGTACTCCGCCGTTACTTCAAGGTCAGAGTATACGGAATCAAACCCAATATTCCATCCTATGAAGATATAATGCGTCACTGCATGCTCCTGTGGAAGCGCCTCAGGAGCTATGGCCGCATTGCCTGCATCTACGGTCTGGCTTTCGGATACCCATTCGCCGTTAACCATGTAGTTAAACGTAACCGTGTAGTTCGTTACTATTGAGATGGAGCCGCTTACAGCGTTGATATCTTCTGCGCTAACATCAAGCGTTATGCCATCCATAATCACGGCCGCGCTGTCCACGGAAAGGCGGATTTATAAGAACGTAACACAATGCGGCCTTCCAAACAGGGCTGACAACAAGAATTAAGGCTTTGGCCGATACAAACAGGCTTATTCTATTTAAATTAAATGTACGAATGTTATATGCCCATGAGGTTGCCGAGCACTTTAACATACTGTTTACAGTCGTCTTACATTACATAGCCGCCTGGTCATGCAAGGGCCTGTCAACGTAAATGTGTAGGCGGGTAAATTATTCCGGCAATTCGTAAAATATGGAGCGGCTTCTAAATTTATTTAAAACTATGGTGATAAATATTTGGGGAGTAAATGCTGAAAAAGAACGGCATGGTTTAAACCTAACCGTTCTTTTTCAGTTGCACGTCCTTTGCCGGCTGTATCACCTGAAGGCTCGCTGCGCCATGCGCTTACCGTTGCGCCAGGCCCGTCTTCCGTCGCGCATCATGCGCCTGGAAATGTCGGGGTACATGGAAGTCACCGCGGCGGTGGCCGCTGCCGCTCCAATCGCTATTCCCGCAATAAATGTCAAAGGTTTCATTGATTCTCACCCCCTTTTATAAAAGGCTTATAAATGTATTGTGCTCCATGGAAGTGTCATGAATGAAAGGTAGTTTTTTGAATTTAAGCCATTGATACGATATGTGGAGCGTTTAAACAATTATAGACATTATATTATTCGCATTGTATTGACAAGGTATATGCGCGGGCATAAGATAGCCTTAGTGGCCAAGTGCCGCGTTTCCTTGATAATACAGGGAATTGAAACAAAATTATTAACTTTACACGGAGGTATCCCCAATGAATGCGTATATGCAGGAAGTGCTCAACAAAGTCAAGGCGCGCGACGCGCATGAGCCGGAATTCATCCAGACCGTCGAGGAGGTTTTTAAATCCCTCGAGGTCGTGGTAGATAAGCATCCCGAATATGAGAAGATGGGACTGCTTGAAAGAATGGTTGAGCCTGAAAGAGTTATAGAGTTCCGTGTCACCTGGGCGGATGATGCTGGCAAGGTAAATGTAAACCGCGGCTTCAGGGTGCAGTTCAACAGCGCAATCGGCCCATATAAGGGCGGACTCAGGTTCCATCCCTCCGTATATTTAGGAATCATGAAGTTCCTGGCCTTTGAACAGACGTTTAAAAACAGCCTTACGGGACTGCCGATAGGCGGCGGCAAGGGCGGTTCCGACTTTGACCCGCGCGGAAGAAGCGATGGTGAAATCATGCGTTTCTGCCAGGCGTTCATGACTGAACTCCAGCGCCACATCGGTCCGGACATCGACGTTCCCGCAGGCGACATCGGAGTAGGCGGTAGAGAGATAGGATACCTGTTTGGCCAGTATAAGCGTATCCGCGGCGCGTATGAAAACGGCGTGCTCACGGGCAAGGGAATGACCTACGGCGGCAGCCTTATACGTCCTGAGGCGACAGGCTTTGGCGCAACATACTATGTAGCGGAAGTGTTTAAGCATGAAGGCGAGGAATTTGCCGGCAAGACATTTGCTCTCTCAGGGTTTGGAAACGTTGCATGGGGCGCCGCAACCAAGATAACCGAGCTGGGCGGCAAGGTCGTCACGATCTCTGGTCCGGACGGCTACGTATACGATCCCGATGGAATAAACACGCCTGAGAAGATCGGATATCTGCTTGAGATGCGCAATTCCGGACGCGACCGTTGCCAGGATTATGCTGATAAGTTCGGCGTAGAATTCTTTGCGAAGCAGAAGCCGTGGGGAGTGAAGGTTGACGTAGCTATGCCATGCGCCACCCAGAACGAGATAAACATGGACGAGGCGAGGAAGATCGTGGCCAATGGCACCAAGTATTACATTGAGGTCGCCAACATGCCCACCACTAACGACGCCCTTGAGTATCTCATGAGCAGCGGACTTATCGTCGGCCCGTCAAAGGCCGTTAATGCAGGCGGAGTGGCGGTTTCGGCTCTGGAGATGAGTCAGAACTCAATGCGCTACTCATGGTCTGAGGAAGAGGTTGACAGCAAGCTCAAGTCAATAATGAAGAACATACACGACGAGTCAGCGAAGGCTGCCAGCGACTATGGCCTTGGATACAATCTGGTGGCGGGCGCCAACATAGCCGGCTTTATGAAAGTCGCAAGAGCTATGATTGAGCAGGGACTTGTCTGATAATTACGAATTAGCTGATTTAGCAAGAGGATGGCCTTCGGCTATAGCCGAAGGCCATCCTCTGCTTATTGTCCTTATATAAAAACAAACATAGTCGCATTTAAGCAAAATGGAGGCTTTAAATCCTCCATTTTAATCTAAACTCTTATATGAAACTTTTTGTCGGTTATTATCCCCTTAAATTATCATCTCACGTATTCTTTGGGTGTTTCTTCGCCGCTTAGCACCCTTAGAGCACCTTCAGCAAGCGCTCTAAGCTCGTCCTCGCCCGGATATAGCTTTACAGGGGCTATAAAGCCAACCATAGCCGATATCCTTTCGGTGAGGGCTTTGCTGTAGGCAAGGCCGCCCGTTAGGATTATAGCTTCCGCCCGTCCCTCAAGCACAGCCGCCATGGAGCCGATCTCCTTCCCAATGTTGTATGCCATTGCGTCAAGCACAATCTTTGCAGTTTCATCGCCCGACGCCGCCAGCTGCTCCGCTTTAACGCAGTCTGTGGTACCCAGATGAGCCAGCAGGCCGCCGGCCTTGGAGGTATAGGCCAGCATCTGGTCCTGGCTGTAGTTGCCTGAGAAGCACATGTTTATCAGCTTGTCAGCCTGGATTCCTCCGCACCTTTCCGGAGAGAAGGGACCCTCGCCGTCAATAGCGTCATTTACGTCGACAACACGGCCGTATTCGTGCGCACCCACGCTTATGCCGCCGCCAAGGTGAGCCACGACAAGGCAGCACTCCTCGTACCTTTTGCCAACCGAGGAAGCGTAGTGCCTGGCGACGGATTTTTGATTAAGCGCATGAAATACACAAGTGCGCGGCGCATCCGGAATCCCTGAGATCTTTGCCACTTCATTCCGTTCGTCAACTACCACCGGGTCAACTATGAAGGAAGGCTTGCCATACTTTTTACCCAACTCCGAAGCGAATATCCCTCCAAGCGCTGAAGCATGAGCGGAGGCCTTGCCGTTCCAAAGATCATGGATCATTAAATCATTTATTGTGTAAACTCCGCTCTTCATTGGACTGAGTATACCGCCCCTGCCTACAAACGCATCAATCGTTTCAAGTGACAGGCCGTTTTGCTCCAGCTTGGAAATAATTAGTTCAAGGCGCATTTCCTTTTGGTCGAGTATGCGCTCAAATTTTTCGAGTTCCTCGGCAGGATGGCGCACAGTACACTGAAATATGTCCTTACATCCGTCAAAAACGCCTATTTTTGTTGAGGTTGAACCTGGATTGATGCTCAGTATGCGATATATACGTCCGTTTTCTTCCATTTTTAATGCTCCTTAACTGTTTTTCATTGTTTTACAACGCATTATAATATGCTTTATTGAAAGACACAAGTGGGATTGGTATAGTATATAAATAATGCTATAGATTGCTACGGCGTTTTTCAGTAACCTGACTTCGCCTTCCAAGTGACAGGGGCTTTTACTCGCGGCTAATAATTATTTGCATTGTTTTTTCAGCCAATGCTTTACAAAACACCCGCTTGCACATATAATATTTTAAAATTAAAAATAATAATATCTTATGCAGGGAGGCCCAAAATGGAAAAGAAGATCGTATTGAGCGGTATACAGCCGTCGGGAGTGATAACCTTAGGAAATTATGTCGGAGCATTGCGTAATTGGGCTATACTGCAAAGGGAGGATCGGTACTGTTTTTACTGCGTCGTCAATCTGCACGCGATAACAGTACGGCAGGATAGCGAGGCCCTTCTCAACCATACCATAGAGGCCGCCGCAATATTGCTTGCGTGCGGCGTAGACCCTGTGCGCTCGGCCCTGTTTATCCAGTCGCATGTACATGAACATGCCGAGCTTGCATGGGTTTTGAATTGTAATACCTATATTGGCGAACTCAGCCGGATGACTCAGTTTAAGGACAAGAGCGCCAGGCATGCCGACAATATAAACGCTGGACTGTTCACATATCCTGTGCTTATGGCGGCAGATATTCTGCTGTATCAGGCCTCGTATGTTCCGGTAGGCCATGACCAAAAGCAGCATATTGAGATAGCCAGGGATATCGCCGACAGGTTTAATAAGTATTACGGAGATACATTCGTTATGCCGGAGCCGATTATACCTAAGCTTGGAGGGAGAATAATGAGTCTGCAGGATCCCTCAAAAAAGATGAGTAAATCTGATTCCAATCCAAATTCGTATATCTCGATAACGGATGAACCTGACATAATAATTAAAAAGTTTAAGCGAGCCATTACCGATAGCGACGGGCACATAGCCTATTCTGAGGATAAGCCGGGCGTTTCCAACCTCCTTTCAATATATTGTACCTTTACAGGAGAAAGCATGGAGGAGGCTATGAATACATTTGAGGGAAAAGGCTACGGGCATCTTAAAACGGCTGTTGCGGATGCGGTAATAGCCGAACTGGACCCAATAAGGAATGAGTATAATAAAATACTCGCGGATAGGGCGTATCTTAACGAGGTGCTTACCGTTGGAGCCGCAAAGGCAAGGGAAGCTGCAAGACATACGCTGGCGGACGTATACAACCGGGTAGGACTGATGGGCGAATAAGTCTTAGAAATTTTGCGATATTCAAAACAGTAGAAATCTGCCGCGGCATAGAAACCTGAAAGACTGGATTCTATGCCGAAACTATTTTGGAAGTTTGGCGATGAGGAGCACACCAGTTGTACGGATGGTATGCTACTGATTCAGACAATGGTTATTGTGTTTACCGCAATGCCTGCTTTAATAGATACGGTATATATGGCATTGTGACTATACCTATAGCTATATAGCGCGGAGGGAGCTTTGCCATCAACGATTGTTTTGACAATGCCTGCCGCTTATATCATGCTAAGGTTTTTTAGATTCCAGGGGATTCATAGCCGGCCCGTCTATAACCCTTCCATCCTTATCGAATCTGGACCCGTGACACGGGCAATCCCAGCTAAACTCATCCGGGTTCCAGGCGACCTGGCATCCAAGATGGGTGCAGCGCGGATTCACAAAATCCAGATTACCTTCATCATTAAAAGCTCCGCATTTTTCACCGTTGCTTTTTACTATACCTCCGTGGCCATGGGGGAGATCTTCAGCCGCTTCGCTGGGCGATTCAAATAGATTGCGGGCGAGTCCCTTTACAGCCTGTTTGCCATCGGTGAAGATGGATCTAATCGAAGGCGACAGTCTGAACCTTTTAGGCGAAAAAACATCGGCATATCGGTTGTTTACGCCCGTAATCATATCGGAGATTATGTTTGCGGCGACCATGGAGCTGGTCATGCCCCATTTATGAAAGCCGGTGGCCACATACATGTTTGGAGTTGATTCTGAGTATTGGCCTATATATGGTACGGAATCAATGGATATACAATCCTGAGCCGACCAGTTGGCGGCCTCGGTTGAGTTTGGGTAGAATTCCTTGGCGGCCTCGCGCAGACGGTTATATCTGCCTCCGGCGGAATTTTCGCCCGTACGGTGGCTTGCCCCTCCAAGAAGCAGCAAATCCCTGTAGCTCCTGAAGGACAGGCCTCCCGAATCGACGCCAAGGTACATTCCATGTAGCGGGTCAATGCCCTTTAAGGCGATAACGTAGGATCTTTCCTGGTGCATACGCGCGAAATAGTATCCTGGAGCGTTTATAAAGGGATAGTGCGTTGCAACCACTATATGTCTTGCAAACACGCGTCCGGCCCCGGATGCTACGCTGCCTTCCTTTACATCGGTAACCCTGCTGTTTTCATATATTTCAATGGAGGAGGATATCGCCTTTAAAAACTCAAGCGGATTAAACTGGGCCTGCCCTTCAAAACGAAGCGCGCTCTTGACGGAGAAGGGAAGCTCCGTATCGTTAGTAATCGACGCACTCAGCCCAAGCGATAACGCTGCGCAGCATTCCTTCTCTAAAGGTTCCGGATCAACCGTGGTATACAAAAATGCGGGACTTTCTTTAAATCCACAGTCAATTCCTTCAGAATCTATAATGTCCTTATACTGCCTTATCGCCGTCTCGTTTGCCATGGCATATTCGAGTGCAAGGTCTTCTCCAAAGCCCTCGATGAGCTTATTGTAAATCAGGCCATGCTGGGAGGTGATTTTTGCGGTAGTATTTTTAGTCTGTCCGCTCCCAATTCTGTCGGCTTCAAGTACTATGGAGTTTACCCCGCGTTTATTCAGCATATATGCGGTGAGTATGCCAGCAAGCCCGCCGCCTATTATAACGGCGTCCGTATTGATATCCCCGGACAGATGCGGACGTTTTTCAATTCGCGTATCTTTGGACCAAATGGATTCCATTAAAGCACCTCTAACCAGTCTTTTGTCAGTCGTCGCCCCTGAGAAGGTTCTCAGCGTAATCGCGCAGCCCGGAATACGTGTTTACGCTGTCAGCACGTGTTCCTATTTGATCGCGGACATATTGGGGAAGTTCGAAAAAATACTCGCGGGCCTGTGGGTCGGCATTGATAAGTTCATTTAAATTATTATGTTTTTGTTCCATAATGACCTCCGTTTTTATGGTTTAGTCTGCGCAAATAGTTCAATGGCATTCGTAGATTGTTTACTTTGATTCCAAACTTATATGGCATAATGGAAGCGTATAGGCTGTTTAATGTTCAAATACATGATATAATATGTGTAAATTATCCATTGCCCAAGAAGTTTTATTTGAATGCAGCGGGGATATATATGAGAAGTGATAATTGGTGTACGACTTCCCATCGAGTTTTTTTACTGACGTCCGACTTGAAACGGAATACTCAACCGTGATTAATCTTAAGGATCTGGAGCTTAAGCAGAACAAGAGACGGATAAAATCAGGCGCGCTTATCAGAATTTTTCACGGCGATAGATGGTACTATTCCTCGGTTACCGATATAGGCAGGGATATGGGAAGGAGCGCACAAGGGAGTCGCCTCAGGCATCGCTTATGAATTCAGTCCGGAAACGGGCGAGCGCAAAAGGGATTTGCGCAGACCAGCTTTGTCCGGCAAGCAATCTGTTTCCGGTGTTGAGGAAATGCTCAAGCTGCTCACAAACGAGTTTCATGGCTTTATCTTTAGTAATAAGCTCAAGTGTGTGGATACCGAAACCAGTCTGTTAAATGATAACGGGCTAAACTATATAAGCATGTAAAGATATTATGAAACAACGATATTGGTAAGAGCGCCGGGATCAAAAACATATTTGATCCCGGCATAATCTCCAGCGGCCGTGAGTTCGACATCCATGCGATGTATATGGAGGCCAAGGATCAGCTTAGCGCCTATAGTAGATACGTCGGGTTGTCGTGCGGCGGCAGAGTTCCAGTTATAGTGCTCCCAAATGAATTGATGGCAAAGTTTTCTTCCGACCTTAGGGGGGATATATTTGAAAGAAACGCGTCAATGTTTAGGGATAACATTGGAAAAAAGCTGTTTGCAAGTGATTTTACGCTTCTCATGAACAGATCGGAGGAAATGATAGGGGTTCCATTCTTTGATAAAGGGTTCCACATTAGACGGCGATAAAACCAAAATAATTAAGGAGGGCGTTCTTTTATCCCCATATTCGGACAAGTTCAGCGCCAAAAGATACGGTTATCCATGTACAACGGCTGCGGGCGGCGATTATGACGAAGCACCGTTGATAGCAAGCTCATACAATCTTTCGGTTAAACCATCTGAAAGAACGCTTAGCGACCTTTCGGGCGGCGAACTGGGTATATTGGCGGCTATGGCCAGTGGAGGCGATTGGACCAACGAGGGCAATTATGTAACCCCCGTTCAAACTGCATACCTGTTCGATGGCAAAAACTTCATTGGCAGAATGCCTGAAATTAATATGTCAGGCAACATCTGCGACATATTTGGCGATGATTTCATTGGCGTAAGCGCGGACAGGCCGGCCTTTGGGGAACGGGCCTTGGTTGTGAGAATGAGAGTTTCAGAAAATGTATAATCGTAGATAGGCGTAAACGGCCGCTTTCAAGCGGCCGTTTAAATATCTACGCTAAACGCTGTCGTTTAGTCCGCGCAAGCGCAGCCGCAGCTGACGACGTCGCCAGTCTGTACGAATCGAATGCGCTCGTTATTGTTTGGTATTAAACATTGCAAGATTTCTAGGCACTCGCCAAACCTCTGATAGTGAACGATCTCCCTTTCACGAAGGAAGCGAAGGGGGTTGATAATTGCGGGATCATCAGTAAGGTTCATTAAATGCTCATAGGTGGCCCGTGCCTTCTGTTCTGCTGCAATCATATAAGAACAACTTAGCGTTAAAAGTTCCAATGGATTTCAATGGGGACATTCCTTGTTCTGGGTATGCGTTTGCCAATAGATATGTAATCTATCAGCGTTTCAACGATTTCCCGGCTTAGGTGTTCTATGTTGGTGTATTGCTCAATTAGTTCCCATGGGTTGTCGCCTACCTCGATCTTCTTATCAATCTCGGCTAACTGATTTTGTCCATCAATGACGACGCGCTCTAAGCGTTCTCTTCCCGTTGCGAAGTCTTTGGATAAATCTATAAAATCACTTTGTGAAATTAAACCCTTGACCTTATCCATGTAAAGGTCTTTGATACCCTTTGAGTATTCAGCAATCTTCTTTTCATAGATTGCAATATCGCTCTGAATACGAGCTTTTTGTTCTTGCAGATTGCCGCATAACTCTAAGCTTCTTCCCAACTCGTCTTTATCCAGATACTCTTGAGATAGGCGGTTTAGTTCTACAATAACAGCCTGCTCTAACTTATCCACAGATATAAACGAGCCGATACAAGCGTCCTTTGCCACATGGCGGTTGGAGCATTGCAAATAGCGCCTGCCACGGTTTTTTGACGAACGCATAATATAGCCGCAATTCGCGCAACGGGCTTTTCGTGCGAATAAACCGATTGTACCGACATCAAAAGGCTTTGACCTCTGGGCGATCAACGCCTGTACTCCGTCCCATAACGCCCTGTCAATAATCGGCTCATGAGTCCCCTCGACAACATACCATTCGCTTTTCGGGCGGGGCTTGTTTTGTTTCGTCTTGTAGGACACGCTTCCGTACTTACCCTGTACCATGTTGCCGATATAAATTTCATTGATAAGCATTTGGGAAATAGCAGAGTATTTCCAAAGGGTGCTGTTCTTCATCCTAGGCTGCTGGTAGCGCAAGCCATGTAAACGCTTGTATTCCGTTGGGTTTGGTATGCCCCTGTCATTAAGCATACGGGCGATTGCGGTTTTGCCGTACCCTTGTGAAAAAAGGGTAAATACTTCGCGGACGACGGCGGCGGCTTCCTCATCGATGATCAGATGCCCTTTTTGTTCAGGGTCTTTCTTGTATCCGTATAGGGCAAACGCGCCAATATGAAAACCGTTTTCTCTTCGGTTTTTCAAAACGCTTTTGATATTCTCGGACATATCCTCCAAATACCACTCGTTTACAAGTCCGTTGATCTGCCGGGCTTTCTTGTTTCCCTTGTTGGCGGTGTCCGCATTGTCCACAATACTTACAAAACGAACGCCCCATAGAGGAAACAAGCCATGAATGTATTTCTCCACTAACTCCAGTTCGCGGGTAAACCGCGATTGTGTTTTACAAAGAACAATGTCAAACTTGCGGCGTTCAGCGTCCTCTAACAGCCGGTTAAACTCCGGACGTTTCCGATCAGCTCCCGCGTAGTCATCGTCGCTATAAATATTATAAACTTCCCACCCCTGTTCCATAGCGTATTGCAGTAGCATGGACTTTTGATTCTGTATGCTGCTGCTGTCGTCGGTTTCTGACTGCTTGTTTCTATCTTCTTCGGATAAGCGGCAATAAACAGCTACTTTCATAGTTCACATCTCCTTAGAGATAGAACAAGCCCCTTCCTGTATGCGTTATACCATACGGAAAAGGGCTTGTCATTACCGCTTGCCGGCAGTTGCCCTTTTATTTTTTTCAATTCGGTTGATGAGTTCAATCCACTTTTTTGTGAATTGCTTTTTTAAGGGTGTGTTTTCGCCGCTTTTGAAAACACTTTTACAGTTTGCTTGCGTTTGCTGGTGTTCCATCCTATCACCCTCCTTTTCATGACAGCATATGCCCCTGCGCTTGTACAATATTATATGGAGCATGAAAAAAGCGGACGGCTGTTAGCACAACGCCACGGAAGTTTCCCTTTGTTCAATTAAGACAAGCCCAACCTATCGCCTGCGACGCTCTTAACGCTCGGGCTTATAGCTGCGGGGGAGTATCGCCCCGCCTGTATGTCGTCGCCCGCAAGCCGCTACGCTTGTTTTGCGGCGCGGTATTTATTTGCCTTTCATATTCCCTCGCCGTAGAAAACAGAGACTTGCAAAGTTTTAAAATCCCGTGACGTAATATGCCACGGGATATGTAAATACGGATTCTATTTAAATGCATCTGTCAATCCCTATAATAACAGTAATGTATGACTATCAATAAACGTCCATTATGCTAAAACGTTCAATTTTTCTACGGCCGTAGCATTCTTCCAGCGTTTAACCGATAAGACCGCAAAGATGGCCGTAATTAAGCCGATTACCGCTACAGATATAAAAGTCGGACAAATGACGGGTTTATTGAAACAACTATATACAAGCGATGTATAATGGGAAAATGGATTAACCGAATAAAGAAGGCGCCCGAGTGTCGAAACGCTGTTGGCATCGTTGTATAATGGTGTAATCATTACAATAAACATATAAAGCATATTTATAACCGGGCTTGCCAAATTCGGATTTGAAATTAGGCCGCCCAGTACTATGGAGGTGAACGATAAAAACATAAACGATAGCAACATAACCCCCAAAAAAGCGATTACGTTTACATCACTGCCGCTGCAATACGCAAAAACCACCAACGCCAAGGCAAATGGAACCATCAATAAAAAGTGGAAAATGCTTTGCCCCAAAAAAACGCAGATAGGACGAACCTTGAAAGTAGCATACATCTCTATCGTGGCTATTCCATTACTCAAAGCAATGGAAGCAGCCTGCATATTGATGAAAATCGAAATCGCCATGGAGCAGAACAATCCAACGCCATAGTCAACTATGCTGTTGGAACCGTTACTGGATGCAATACTAACTATAAGGTAAGTTGCGGGAAAAATTATTACCAGCATAAGGTACTGCACAAAGTTAAGACGCAGCGTTTTTAAACTTATCCAAATCGAGGTTGAAATAGACTTAATCATTTATGGCTCTCTCCTTTATAATGGATAATATCCCTTCATAGAACGCCGGATGCTCACATTCCAGAGCGAGTATTTCCGAAGCCCCCGCAACATCCTGCATCAATAACAGCATCTGGGCAATATCGTCCGTTATTATTTCAAACTCCGAACCGTTTTGCAAAAAATTACCCCCTGCTTCAAGCAACGCTTTCATAGTGCTTTGGATACTTGCTACAGTAATTTTGCAGCGGCAAAAATCCGACTTAAGATCCATTGGTTTGCCCCGAAATACGATTTCTCCATTCTTCATAACCACAAATGATGAACAAAGCCTTTTTATCTCGGGAATATCGTGCGATGCAATCAATACTGCCGTACCCTTATCCTTTTCTTCGCCGATCAGTTTCCAGATTGTTTCCTTGGATAAAATGTCGATCATTGCGGTTGCCTCATCCAATATCAAATACTGTTTTTCCTGAGCCAGCGCGCACGCAAATGACAAAAGCTTTTTTTGACCTCCGGAAAGCGCGTATGCATAATGATTTGCAATGCTCGTAAGTCCCGCCCTAGCAAGGGTGATTTCGGCCTTGCCTAAAGCTTCCCTTTTATTGTACCCGCAATAGTACAATGCGGCCAATACCGTTTCATTAACTGTAAGCGCCGGATATATGGCGGGAAACTGCGGCACGTACGCTAGTCTGCTGGGGTCGTTCTCCCTGTCGTCGATTGTTATGGTTCCGCAGCCAATTTTAATCACCCCGAGAATCTGCTGAATAAGCGTTGTTTTTCCTGAACCATTTGGCCCAACCAGACCGACAACTTCTCCTTGCGCGACTGTAAGACTTATATTTTTGTTTGCTTGTACACCATTAGGATAAGTTTTCGTAATATTTGTGATGTTTATCATAATGCGGCCCTCTTATAATACTCTGTAATTTTATCTTCAACTATTACCGGAAGCAGTTCAACAAAGTCGTCCTTCCTGCATTTATGGTTATTCATTACGCATCCTCCATAGCACAAAGCGCCGTATAGGCAGTTATATACGCAGGGAGAGGGGTCATAAATATATCTAAACCATTCATTATCTGTTATTTCAAACTTTGAATCATCTGTAATATTACCTATACTGTCGCAATATAGTTTACCTGGGCAGACATATGCTTTTAGGTTTTCATCCAAAGCAAAACTGTTTCTGGAATGGATGACACACGGGGCCTTTTCTAATTTAAGTTTGATTGGAAACCCACGCGCTCTTGAATGGTTTATTAGCTCCATAATGTCCGTTAAATTATGAACATCATTACAATTTTTCTTCTTTTGGCCGTCAAAGATTAAATCAAAATAAATAGAAATCTTGTTTCCAAACCTATCGTACAAGTCGTCTACCAATGATTTATATGGCGTTAAATCCTTTGAATATATATTTATACGTATATTCACCTTTTGGGGCAGCTCATCTGCTAAAATAATCAGGTTATCGTATATGACATCAAACGTAGGTCCCCTATCACTTGTTACCCTAATAGAATCATGCAGCATTTTATTGCCGTCAAATGTAATTTGTAAAAGGAATGATCCATATTGCTTGATTGCATCAATCAAATTTTTGCTTACAGCATATCCATTCGTTATAAGCGTATTCCCAACCTTTACGCCCTCAAGCGAATTTATTTTCCGCATTGCATACAGCAATACGTCCTCGTTGATGGTTGGTTCTCCGCCAAAATAAACAATGGATAGCTCCCGTACATCGCTGTTTTTTATAAAATCACATAAAGTATTAATCTTATCTTCTGATATATAACGTTTATACTGCGTTTCTTTCCGATAGTCTTGATAACAATATGGGCAGGAAAGATTACAATCTGAAGTCATTGATAAAAAAATGCCCATGCAATCTGAACGAAGTATAGCGTTTTGAATTATATCCTTAAAAATATAAATCTCATTTAACTCCGAGCGCAATAGAATTCCTTGCCGTAGGAGCAGAGAAGTTTCATAGTCTGATAACAAAGACCATTGTTGACTCTCCACAGCGTTCCAAACCTCTTTTGATAAGGCTACAAACGACCGATGCAATGTGTTGTATATAAATACTATAGATTTTTTTTGAAGGGTATAATTATAATTTGATCTTTTATACATGCTACTACCTCCCATTGTAGTAAACGTGGTGGCAATTAGGTAGCTAATATATAAATTGCCACCAACTCTATTCACATTTAAGCCATTAAATCACCTATCCTATTTGGGGAGATCGTCGTTTTTTATCGGGTTGCAGAAAACACAGAAATTTGGCTCTGCGCATTGATATACGCCTGATTCAATTACCACAATACGCTTATCTGAATCAAATTTTAACAGATACACTTTATAATTTCAAGCACTTAAAAATAATTATATATTATAATATTTCTAAGAAAGCACGCTCCTTAAAAACGGAAGTCCTTAAAGTCTGATATATAAGCATTTTGTTAACTTGTTTTTCCTCCTAAAATTAGTAAATACACAGAAAATATATTACAATGTATTATTGTATCAGGTTGACAACATAGGGCAAATATTATATTTTTAAGGATTTTGATTACATAATATCTGACACAAATAATAAGAGAAGAGACCCCCTGATTGAAGTGAACCCCAAAAAGTTAGACAGTATGGTATAATGTGTAATAAGAGGGGTGTTTTTCTATGGCAAAAGGGATACCGAACAAACGATATACGCCAGAATTTAAGGTCATGGTGGCAGAGACGATGCAAAGGGGAGAGACTTAGCTATACAGAGACTTCGCAGCGATTTGAAGTAAATAGCCACCATAGAATACAGGATTGGGAGCGGATATATTTGACGGAAGGCCCGGAAGGCTTTCAAATTGAGCGCCGCGGCCGAGGCAGCACAGGCCGACCGAGAGAGTTGCCAACAAAGGTGGAAGAAGATTTGCTGGCAGAGGTGCAGCGACTTCGAGCGGAGAATGCGTACCTAAAAAACTTGCAAGCCTTGGTTTTGGAAAACGAGCGACACCAGCGAAAAAACGCAGGTGATTATAAAGCTGAGGCAAGAATTCAAGCTCGAACTGCTGCTTGAAGTAGCACAACTTCCCAGAGCGACATTTTATTATCATGCAAAGCGCATGAAGCAATCGGACAAATACGCCGATGCGAAAGCCAAAATTGCGGTTATCTATCATGAGCACAAAGGACGCTATGGTTACCGTCGCATCACCGGTGAGTTGCGCAATTGGGGATTTACGCTGAATCATAAGACTGTCCGACGACTGATGAAAGAACTGAATCTCGTCTGCCGTGTGCGGATAAAAAAGTATCGCTCTTACAAGGGCGAGGCAGGGAGAATTGCGCCAAATCTGCTGGAACGTAATTTTGAAGCGGATAAGCCAAACCAGAAGCGGGTGACGGATGTTACAGAGTTCTCGCTCTTTGGACAGAAGCTCTATCTATCTCCAATCCTCGGCTTGTGCAGCCGAGATATTGT
>UQXE01000014.1 GCA_900544965.1 uncultured Eubacteriales bacterium
TTTTTGGAGTTCTTAGAACCTTTTTTGCAAAAAAGGTTCTAAGCCGCCGGAGGCATATATAAAAAATTGAAGAACGCTGTTAAAGATACGCGCCTTTGCGCTAAACAATTAACCAAATTCCAAATTGGCACGCTTATAAATATATGCGAAATACCGCTTGCAAAAAGAAAAAGCTTGTTATATAATAGCGCAGTGTTCGGGTGATGTGCTTTCGCCCGCATCTGCAGCAGGAAGGCGGCTAATCGCCTTGCGCTCAGCAATAAGATAAGGGGTGAAAAAAATATGAAAGAAAATCTGCATCCGTCATATGGTGAAAGCGTAGTTCGCTGCGCATGCGGTGAAACCTTCCTGTCCGGCTCTGTTAAGGGCGAGCTGAAGGTTGAAATATGTTCAAAATGCCATCCGTTTTACACCGGACGTCAAAAGCTGATCGACAGCGGTGGCCGCGTTGACCGCTTCAAGAAACGTTATGGCATAAAATAAGGGATCAAAGGCCGGAGACCTCCGGCCTTTACTTTTTATTCCAGCGTATTTATAAAATTCGTGTCTGGCTCCGCTTTAAGAGCCGAGTGATATTTTTTAATAATATTTTCATAGAAAATTCCATTATGTTATCTATTGTTTGTCAGTGATGAAATAATATAAATTAAAGAAGTATTTAAGCTATTAAACCGTACGGAAATCCGGCAGACGTTGTTGCCCTAGCGCCGATTGATAGCGTAAGTAAAAAAATGTCCTGAACACATTCTTCCCTATATCAATTTTCAAGGCGTTGCCTTAGGCCGTCAAGGCAGGCGTTCATCCTGTCTATCAGTCCTGGAATCATATCGCGTTCATCTGAGCCGAAACATTCAAGCATCGTTGTATAGAGCAATTCAAAGTCAATCTCGCACCATCGCGCATATTCCTTGCCTTTTTTTGTTAGAGCAACGCGTATACAGCGACTGTCACGCTTGTCGCGCACACGCTTTATAAAGCCCGCTTCTTCAAGCCGGCACAGCGATTTGCCTACAGAAGCCTTCGATACGTTCATACGGAGCGCCAGCTCATTCTGTGTCATCTGGCGATCCTCAGCGCTGACTGCAAACAGCACCTGAGGCTGGCCAGGGTACAGGCCGTACTTGTCCAATATACGTATCATGCATAAATTATATGTATGTATAAGGCGTGAAAAGCTGACGTTCATCTTTTCCGCCGAACGGGATACTTCGCGCAAATCCTTAAGCTCGTCCATTGCTATAACTTCCTTAGTTATTTATTTCCATGTTAACAGAGCTTAAGTTGCGTGTCAATGGCCTATATATAAATAATAATCCGGTATACCGTATACCGGATTATTATAGTGGATAACCCTTTATTATACTATCACAAATCCATCCGAATCCATTTTGCGTCATGAAAATCCATGTGTTAATTTATTTCTAGCTAAGACCGCTATCTTTATTAACCATATGGGCAAACGCGGCGGTATCGCTGCGATAATAACTCCTTGCCAGCTCTATTACCACATTCCAGTTAGCCATGTCCGCAGTACCCATTCCTTCAAGCGGGATTGTTTTTATATACACATGATATCCATCGCTTTCAAGCGTTACGCTTACAACCTCCTGGCTTATGGATCCGCTTGTATAGCTGGTCGTGGCAATGAGCAGCATGTTATCCTTAAAAAACGCATCGTCGTAATTTGAATAGCCCGGGGTTGCGGATTCGCCCTCACCCATCGTCGAAACCCCGCCGTCTTGGGCAATAAACCTTTTTAGTTCATCCTCGCTGGATATAACAACGCATTTTGGATAGTCGCCCTCACGGTAGATCGTTCTTATATACTTTGCCTCAAACTCAATCGCATCCTTTCCTTCCGGATTTATCGTGTTGTCAGGATCATCCATGCCTATCATTGGAACAAGCGTACGCTCAGGCGGCAGTCCCGAAGCGTCTTCGTTGGGGGCTGCCTGCTTATCGGGGGAACCTGGGGAAGGAGTATTTTCAGTCCCGCCGTTCGTTGGTTCAGGCCCGTTCTCGGAAGGTACGCAGCCTGAAAGCAACACAAAAAGGCAGAGAATCGACGATATAATCGCAGTTTTTTTCATATATTTATGTCCTCCAAAAATCTTCTTTGTTGATAAGACGAATTAAAATATACAAAGGTTGCATCCATGCTGTTAAACAATGTCATCAGCTAATATTCTCAAGAGTAAACTATCACCCTGTACAACTTTAATCATCATTATACGACAATCTAAATTATAAACCGCTTTTTTCATTCTTATAAAGATGCTATAATTATAAAAAAACACTTGGAGGCCAATATGCGCAAGCTGCGCCTGATCGCCACCGGCGGCACCATCGCCTGCATACCTACCGCCAGAGGCCTAACCCCTGAGTTGGCTGCGGACGATCTGCTGGATTTTGTGGATATAGACAAAACCAATATCGAATGCATGGACCTGTTCAGCATGGACAGTTCAAATATACAGCCCGAAGAATGGCGCATACTTGCAGAGGCTGTTTATGCCTCGTCCCAGGAGTATGACGGAATTATAATAACACATGGCACGGATACAATGGCTTATACCGCTTCCATGCTGTCATTTATGCTAAGGGGCATTGGGATTCCCGTTATATTTACAGGCGCCCAATACCCGATCGTTTATCCTGATTCGGATGGGAGGAAAAACCTTGAAAACGCAGTGATAACCGCGAGAGAAATAGCTGGCGGCGGTGTTTACGTATGCTTCGGCGGCTCCATAATGCTGGGCTGCAGGGCAGTCAAGACGCATACGACATCTTTGAACGCGTTTGAATCAATAAACTATCCATATATTGGGACGGTTGTAAACGGACAGTTTATACAGCTCCACAGCGTTCATACGGACGGTAAGTTCAGCTTTTCACGGGATATCGATCCCAGCGTAACGCTCGTCAAGCTCGTGCCAGGTACCAGCGCCAACCTTCTTGGCATGATCTCAGAATGCGGAATCCGGGGGGTAGTCGTAGAGGCGTTCGGTCTGGGAGGAGTTCATAATTTCAGGCGGGATCATACCGAGATACTCGTAAAATTCATGGAGCAGGGAATTATCGTAATATTGGCGTCGCAATGCCTATATGAGCCGTCCACTCCCGATATTTACGAGGTTAGCCGTCCTTTGAAGAACGCCGGCATAATCCCTTCCTATGATATGACGACCGAGGCGGCCGTTACAAAGCTCATGTGGGCTCTGGGACAAACCAGCGCTTTGGAGGAAATACGCAGGATAATGTATACGAACATCTGCGGCGAAATAGATTTTGGAGCGGGTATTAAAAAGGATGGTTAAACGCCAATCTCCGTTTCATCCGCCGAAGTAATTTCATAAGCATTGGAGGAAAATCATGTCCGCAATAAGAGATATATCCCTTGCGCCGCTGGGGCGTAAGCGAATTGAGTGGGTCAAGGACTTTATGCCTGTATTGAGCCTACTTGAGCGTCGGTATAAAAATGAAAAGCCGTTTTTGGGAACACGGATATCCGTATGCGTACATCTTGAGGCCAAGACCGCATATCTTGCGCTGGCTTTAAGGGCCGCCGGAGCCGAGGTGGCTGTTACAGGTTCAAACCCGTTGTCTACGAAGGATGATATATGCGCCGCGCTTGTCGATATGGGAATGGAGGTAAACGCATGGTATGGCGCTACCGACAAGGAATACAGGGAACATCTGATTAAGACGTTGGAGTTTCATCCCCACATTATAATAGACGACGGCGGCGACCTTATTAGCCTCCTGGACGATCATCCGGAATACGCCGGCTCAATAATCGGCGGGTGTGAGGAGACCACCACGGGAATACACCGCCTTAAAGCCAGGGCCGCGTCAAACACCCTCCGTTTTCCCATGATGGCTGTAAACGACGCGAATTGCAAGCGGCTGTTTGATAACAGACATGGTACCGGCCAGTCCGTATGGGACGCGATTATGTATTCAACCAATAATATGGTAACGGGCAAAACCGTGGTTGTAGCCGGCTATGGTTATTGCTCAAGCGGCATAGCGATGAGGGCAAAGGGGCTGGGCGCAAATGTAATCGTCACAGAGGTCAATCCATATAGAGCGCTGGAAGCGGCTATGGACGGCTTTAGGGTAATGCGAATGGACGACGCGGCTCCTCTGGGAGATATATTTATTACGGCAACGGGCTGCAAGGATGTAATAACCGGCAGGCATTTCAACGTCATGAAGAACAACGCCATGGTCGCCAACGCGGGGCACTTTGACGTGGAATTCAATAAAAACGACCTTAAAGCCCTTGCGGTATCCATGGAGGAACGAAAACCGTTTATCCACGGCTATATGCTATCCGACGGCAGAGTAATAAACGTGCTCGCGGACGGCCGTCTCGTAAACATAGTGGCGGGGAACGGCCATCCCGCTGAAATAATGGACCTGTCGTTTGCAATCCAGACGCTCTGCGCAAAATATCTTATTGACAGCGGAGGAACGCTGTCCCCCGGCCTTTATAATGTGCCTGAATCCATAGATGACGAGGTCGCCCGGCTGAAGGTTTCCGCAATGGGCCTTGGTCTTGATACGCTTACCGAGGCGCAGGCCTCCTATCTGGGCGGTGAATATTAGCGCTCGGCGCGCTTTTTTCATGGACGCAGTAAATTAAAGGAGGATTTATGGAAAACAACAATAAGCCGCAGCATATGACAAGCCTGCATGGCGACGTAATGGTGAGAAAGAATGATCCGCGGATACATTTTCGCGGTCTCCTTGATGGAGCCATGGCTGATACCGGATTCGGGGCCGCGCTGGCGCTTTCTGAGGGGAATGTCCGGCTATGTGAGGCGCTTGGCGACATAAACCGGTGCCTGATGGCGATAATGAGCGCGCATGTAAGGCGCTGCGAGCCTGAACTTCCATGCGTCGCCGGGCGGGATATGGAGCTATTGCACGATATGTCGCATAACCCGCAAAAATATTTTAAGTGCGGGCATTTTATACCATCGCCGGAGGACGGGCTGTCCCTGTCATGGCTTAACGTTATACGCACGCGGGTTAGGGATGTTGAACGCGCCCTTATCTCGGCATATGACGGCGAACCGAATGAAAAGCTGTGCAGGGCGGTCAACAGGGTGTCATCCGCCGTATATGTTCTGATGTGCGAAGAAAACAGTATAAGAAGGGGCTGAACCCCGTGAAAAGCAGATCTGCCGCCATAAGAGTTCTGTGTCTGGCAATGATCGTGTCCATATACCATGTGATATGCCGCAGCTTCGCTGTTGGGGCCGATTATGGACCTTCTGACGATGAGCGTCGTCAAGCCGAACCCTACGGCATATCGGTTTTCCAACCCTGTTTTCGCGCTGTACGGGGGCTATATCGCCGGTCTCAACGCGATGTTCGTTTCGTTTAGCAATACGAAGGCTTGATGAACCGCGCCACGATTGCGTTAAAGCTTCCTTAGGGGTTTCAAGACTATATGGTATTCAAGCCTGTCAAGGTTCAGCGTTAAAAGCCTCTATGCTGTTGACGGCCGCTATGGCGGCAATGTTACCGGCGCTGTTATCGGTTCCATGCGGCCCCATAATGAAAGCTATGAATTCGAGTTTATATACGATAACGAACGGCGTATCGAGGGCGTTTTGTCCGGAGAGTCCCCTGAGTATTGTTTAAGGGACCCGGCCGGCAGTACAATATTGAGCGCTTTTCTGGAGCGTTCCTAAGGGTGTTGGAACCCTTACGTGGAAAGAAGCGAAAACTGGAGCATATTCAGGATTGAAAACGGCGGTTTCGTATATGCCTGCGGAAATACTAAATCCGGCGCCTTTGAAGGGGGAAAAAACCTAACATCGACAAAATCCTGACAACGGCTTCCGAATCACTGCGCCTTCCGGGCGAAATGCTGGAGCTTGGATGATGAACCATGTCTGTACACGCCTTCGTCTAATTCGACATAACTTCCTTCAATAACAGATACTATCAGCTGCCTCTGGGGTTGCCAAGCCCCTATGGTTTTGGTATCATATTCTATAGGGAGGGGGTACTGGAAATGGATGTTCTTGGTTCGGTTCTTGCATTTGGTGCGGGACTGCTTGTATTATGGCTTGTATTTAAGATACTTTCACTTCCGATACGGATTCTTTTTCGCCTGTTGATCAACGCGGTGATTGGCGCGGTAATTCTGATTATATTCAATTTTTTGGGCGATTTTATCGGGTTATCAATAGTTATAAATCCTGTTACAGCCGTAGTTACAGGGTTGTTAGGCGTGCCTGGCGTCATACTGCTCGTCATCCTTCAGGCGATACTGGATATATGGTAATATATAAATACATCGGTTAGGCAGGAGCAAAACGTTCCTGTCTTTATATATAAGCATGTAATAAATCAGCTCCTTATATCGCTGATTTATTACATGCTTGATGCGTAAAAGCCTTTGGTGTTATGATATGACCATATTGGAAAACAGAGAGGTAGATTTATGATACGCAATTTAGAGCTTAAGGACAGGGCTGAATTTATTGATATGGCAACTGAGTTCTATGGATCGAACGCTGTGCTTCACAGCATTCCCGTAGAATATATTGAACGCACTTTCAGCGAAATAATGTCCAATTCACCATACGCAAAGTGCCATATAATTGAGCATGACTCAGAAACGGCCGGTTACGGCCTTATATCCATCACTTATTCAAACGAAGTCGGCAGCCTTGTAGTTTTTATAGAGGAATTATTTATTAAGGAACGGTTCAGGGGCCATGGCCTTGGCGGGAAATACCTTGACTTTATTCATGATATGTATTCCGGTACGGTCAGGCGGTTCAGGCTTGAAATCTCAAAGAACAATACGGATGCGGAGAGACTGTATTTAAGAAAGGGCTATAAGGAGTTTGATTATAAGCAAATGGTGCGCGGACTATAATCCCGCAACTGACGTTAATACGGATAATAGGCTCTGCGCCGCCTTTGCGCAGAGCCTATTCCTTTGCTATTCTATATACACGCGCTTAGCCCTGCATGTCACCAGGCATGCGATTTCGTAATTTATTGTTCCAACTTCCTGTGCTACTTCCTCCAGACTCATTCCTTTGGCGCCGAATAGAACTACCTCGTCGCCGCGCTGTACACTGCCTCCCGTAATGTCCGCCATAATCACGTCCATGCATACCCTGCCTATCTGGGGATACGATTCCCCGCCTATTTTGATATGCGAACGGTTGGATAGCCTCCTTGGATAACCATCAGCGTAGCCGGCGGATATTACGGCGCACTTTATTGGGGATTTAGCCCGATACGTTCTGCCGTAGCTTACCGTCGTACCCTCCGGAAACTCTCTGATTTGAGCTACCCTGGACTTAAGCGTCATTACCGGCATTAAGGGACCCGTAACCCTTGGTATGCTGTCGGGATACAGACCATAAAGCATTATCCCCTCTCTAACCATATCAAAATGAGCATTGGGATTATTCATTATTGCCGCGCTGTTGCTTGCGTGGCATATCGCGGGCGTTATGCCGCGGCTTTCCAGTCTATCCCTGACAGCGGTGAAGCTGTCAATCTGCCATTGCGTATATTCAATCTCTTCGGGCGAATCCGCCGCGGCAAGATGGGTATACATTCCCGTAACGTTAAGGTTCCCCAATTCGCAGATCCTTTCGGCGCAACAGGCTGCCGAATCATAAAATGCTTCCCCTTGGCACATAATCCCGGTACGGGACATACCAGTGTCAAGCTTAATATGAACCTCCACCGTAACTCCCGCCTGTTTTGCCGCGTTATTCATCTCAATGGCCGACTGTTCGTCCACAACAGTCTGGGTTATTGCGTAGGCGGCCAGGCTGTCAGCGTATTGCGCCGGTGTATAGCCCAAGATCAGTATCGGCAGCTCTATGCCTGCCCGCCTGAGTTCCAGGGCTTCGCTCAGGCATGCTACCGCAAACGCGTCGGCGCCGTTTTCTTCTAAAAACCGCCCGCATGCCACCGCTCCATGCCCGTATGCGTCCGCTTTTATAACGCACATAACCTTTTTTCCAGTAGCCTTTGCGATGCCAAGGTTGTGCTTGAGCGCGCCGAGGTTTATCTCCGCCCATGTGCGTGATCTAATAGTTGGTTCGTGCATGTTTATTTGCTCCTTAAGCCTGAATGCTTAATAAAAACATTATAAAGGCCCCGTTCCCGCAGGCAACGGAGCCCTGCTATAACCTTAGCTTCTTTTATTTTCCTATAGTAGCCACCATTACCGCCTTTATCGTATGCATGCGGTTTTCGGCCTCGTCAAACACCTTTGAGCATTTTGCCCTGAACACCTCGTCGCTTACCTCCATCTCGGTAATGCCGAACTTCTGATGGATTTCGCGTCCAACGGATGTTTCAAGATCGTGGAATGACGGGAGGCAGTGCAGGAAGATCGCGTCCTTGTTTTCCGTCTTGTTCATTACATCCATGGTTACGCGATACGGCTCAAGCAGCTTTATACGCTCTTCGAACTGATCCTCTTCGCCCATTGAAACCCATACGTCAGTGTATATCGCGTCGGCCCCCTTAACGTCGTCAAGATCCTCAGAGAAGCTTATCGAAGCACCCGTTTCCCTTGCCACCTCCTGCATCTCCCTGACAAGGTTTTCGTCCGGGAACAGGCATTTCGGAGCGATACCGACAAAGGTCATGCCCATCTTGGCGGCGCCTATCATAAGCGAGTTGCCCATATTGTTGCGCGCGTCCCCGATATATACCAGCTTCGTTTTGGACAGGGGCTTAGCAACATTCTCCTCTATGGTCATGAAATCCGCAAGTATCTGCGTTGGGTGATACATATCGGTAAGGCCGTTCCATACCGGCACCCCTGAGTATCTTGCCAGCAGTTCAACGACTTCCTGCTTGAAACCGCGGTATTCAATGCCGTCATAAAAGCGTCCCAGCACCTTGGCGGTGTCCTCAAGCGATTCCTTCTTGCCCATCTGGCTGTTCGATAAATACGTAACCTGAGCGCCTTCGTCAAAAGCGGCTACTTCAAACGCGCAGCGCGTGCGCGTGGACGTCTTGTCAAATATCAGAACGATGTTCTTGCCCTCAAGCGAACGGTTGCGTATTCCTAGACGCTTCTTTTGCTTGAGGTCATGAGCCAGATCAAGCATATAACGGATCTCTTCAGGTGTAAAGTCCTTTAAAGTAAGCAGATGGCGGCCTTTAAGATTTACGGGCATTGTTGTGTCTCCTTTGTTATAATTTATTAATTTACGTATTCCCTGTAAACATATTTGCTTGTACACAGGCGTAAAAGCGCGCCGTAGCCCGGCACGAAACTAATTGTGTCGCCCACATTGTACATGTTTGATTTTGTCAAGTCAACAATCAAATGATCAGAACTTGCGCCTAGTATCTCCGCGTTTTCATCCAGGCATTTAAGTGAAGCGGGGTCAACGTCCTGCCTTCCGATTGCGATTATCGCACGAAGCATTTGCCCCCTGTCCTCAAATTGGACCGTTTCTCCAAACGCATTCATTCCGCTTTTTCCTATTGGCTTGCTTGGCTTTGCCTGCAGTTCTACGATTTCCGCCTCAAGAATGAACGCATCCGAATGCATGCCATCAATGGGCAGACCTGTGGAGGTATCGTTGCTCAACACAAACGACTCGCCCAGACGCAGGTTGTTTATTCCGGCAGGCAGCCTTCCTTCCATAAGCATGGTCATGCTGCTGGAGTTTCCTCCGGAAACCATTGGCAATTCTATGCCGAATTTCTCCCTTATTGCCCGGGCAATATCGCACAAAACGCCCATATTGTTCTCATCTGGAAGTATTCCTCCATAGCAGGTCAGGTTTGTTCCCAGTCCGTACAGCTCCAACGCGCCAGATTCCACCACAGCCCTGGCCGTTTCCATTATAAGCCGCCTATCCTTAAAGAATATCCCCTCGCGCAGGTCGCCAAGGTCTATCATAAGCACGACCTTATGCTTTTTACCCTGCGCATACGCCGCCTTTGCAAGCCGCTGTATCGCAGCTATTTCGGACTGCATGCTTATATCGGCGTACCTTACGACATCCTCAGCCTCCGATGGCATGGAAATCCTCAACAGTACTTTCTGTTTTGAGGAATTGAGCGATTTAAGATTCAAAACACGCGAATCCGCTATGAAATCCACAGCGCTGTGATCTATCAATTCGACAATGCGTTCGTCAGCGCAAAATACCTTTGTAACTATGGATGCGGTTATCCCCCGCCCATGGCACTGCTCCAGCAGGAAGTTGAGGTTATGCCTGAGTTTTTTAAGGTTGACTATTAGTTTAGGATACATAGCTCCCTCCAATCGGGGTATCGAGTCAGTATTGTATTTTTACAGTGAAGTCCTATGCGCCTTGGCATTATCATATTTCCATGCTGTTCTTCATAAGCCTTGCCGCATCCCTTGGATAACTCTTTCCAAGCACCCCCAGGGATGCCATTATATAATCGTTATCGAACAGAAGCGATAGTTCGCCCGCCTTTGGGTACAGCATAATTCCGTTCTTATTACAATCGGCCATCCGCCTGAGAAGCGCTTTCCTGTCCGGAAGCCTGGTAAGCGCCCCGCCGGTGCCTATCAGGTATTTCAATTTGGTCAGGTCCTTGCCCTCGGCTATCGTCTGCCTGCCCGAAGGCCCATAGATATACCTCAATGATCCCGTATGCCTGATAACCGCTGTTTCACCGGCCATAGCACACAGACGCTGGGTGAGCATCAGCTGTTCCGGAGTGTCGGGAATGGGTTTATAGCGCTCCATAATGCTGGTTACGTCCAATTCCAGCTCCCTGCTCAACGCGTTTACGCCTATGCGGTTTACAAGATTTCGGGCATTGATATAAAGCCCCAGGTCGCCCTCAACCGTGCGTTTGGCGAACGGTTCAGGCGAGGTGGATATCGACGCGATCTCATCGGAACCGGCTGTTACCGAGTGCACATCCGTCGTAGCGCCTCCTATATCTATAACGGCAAGGTCGCCCAGCTCCTCATATAATATCTGTGCCGCCTCCATTACCGCGCCCGGGGTAGGTATTATGTTTCCCGTTACCATTTCGCGTATACGGCCCATTCCCGGCGCCTCTACTATGTGTTTCTCGAATACGGCGTGAATAACCCTGCGGGCGGGCTCGATGTTCAGAATGTCCAGCTTAGGATATACGTTTTCCACTGTGTAGCACGGTATGCCGCACCCCTCAAACAGGCTTTGTATTATACCCTGGTTCTGTACATTGCCCGCATATATAACAGGCGCGCTTACGCCGCTCTCCACCAGCTTTCTAGCATTGTAAACGGCCGTTTCGCGCTCTCCGTAGTCTGTGCCGCCGGCGAGGAGTATCAGGTTTGGACGGATAAGCTTAAGCTCTTCAAGGTCATAATCGCTCAGCCTGCCGGCCGTGGCCATGCGCACGATGGCGCCCGCCCCCAATGCCGCGGCTTCCGCGGCGCGAACCGTCATATCATACACCAATCCATGCACACACATCCGAAGCCCTCCCGCCGCGCTCGATGTGGCAAGCATCTGAACATAATCCACATCCCCGCCCAAGCCGCGGCAAAGGTCCTCTACAGCGCCGTTTAAGCCAATCCTGACATCCCCGTCGAGCACGGATGTGGAAGCCTGGCCCTGGCCCATGAATCGCGGATTATCCGTGCCAATACCGGAAAACGCGTTGACAAGCGTCGTGGTTGAGCCTATTTCGGCAACAAGTATATCTATCTTCATTTCAGTAGTTCCATCAATCTGTAAAAATGCGCTGGGCGCAGGGCCAAACAACTAAGTGCTTTACGGCTTAGCGCCCATAAATTTACTATAGCGGCCGGTTTGCCTTAATCCTTGTTTTTAAGCATCTCCGCCCTCTTTTTAACGAGGAAGGTAGCTACATGAACGCCCTTTGTACCGCGTCCGAACCCTTCGTCGGCTCCATAGCAGCGCGCCTGCTCCGGACTTACCTGGGTGCCGCCGGCTACAAAGATCAGCTTATCGCGCACTCCCATCTCCTTGGCAATGCGGTCGATCCGCTGTATATTTTTGTAGTGAATATCATCGTGACTGATTATTGTAGAGGCAAGTATAGCGTCCGCGTCGAGCTCTATCGCAGCGTTTACCAGCTTCTCAGGCGGTACGGACGTGCCAAGATAGGTAACGCTGATTCCATATTTCTCAATGCCGCCGTGCTTTATATCGATTATCTCGCGAAGGCCTACGGAATGCTCATCCTCCCCTACCGTGCCGCAGACTATGCGCATAGGCTTATGCGATATCGATTCCCTTATTTCATCGTCGCTGAGGGTTTCCGGCTCCTTTGGTATAACGAGTTTATCAACGTCAACCGCAAACGGGACCTTGCCCTTGACCTCGATTCTCGTGCCCTCCGCGCTGTGCATGATCTCACGGTTTATTACCTCGCATTCGACCAGATTCATCCGGCGCGCAACCTCGAGCGCCGCTGCCTCCGCAATGCGCTTCTCAGCGGGGAAAAACATAGTCAGCATGATGGTGCCGTCTGCAAGCCATTCCATCTCAGGACGAAGTTTGCCGCAACCTGGCTTAAATTCTTCCACGTCGGCCATACGCCTGATTACATTGTCCTCTTCGTCCAGCTCGTCGATATAGACGATCTTTTCAGGCCGTTCAAGCGTGCAGCCGCCTATCAGCGCGGACGGGTTATCGGCGAATTCGCCGCCATACTGCTCTACGTTGTTGTATCCGTAATGGGCGGTTACAGGGGCCATATAATCCCTGCTGCGCTTGAATATAGTGCCCGCTCCAATGCCTCCGGACAGGTTTCTTGCTATGCCGTCGCCGTTTCTTTCGGGATATATGCCCGAGTCAACGAAGAAGCCCTCCTCAACGGCCGCAAAATAACCGCCAAGCTCCAGCATCTCCTCCATAAACAGCACCGCTCGTTCCTTGAGCTCCCTGGACTTTTCGCGAAGATATCCGCTGTCCTTGAGCTCCACCATCTCCATTAGGCCGTCAAGCCCTACAAGCGTTTGCTTTGCCGTGTCGCACGCCTCGATGTTATATATATGCCAGGGTACGTTTCGGCCCTCGTCCGGCGTAATGGTGGACTGTATGTCCGCGCTCGTGAGCTTGGATATCACCATGTTAAGCACATGCGTAACGGTTGCCTCGCGCGTGCTGGCCTCTATATACTTTGTGTTCATCTGAGCCCTCATGCGGTACTCATGGAACAGCTCCCTCAGCGCCACAGCATAGGGGAGATCCATGTATACGCATGGCGCGGGCGTGGCTGTGGGAGGGACCGTGGAAAGGCAGATGTTCTCCTTGGGAATGCCCACCCTGGCCGAAAAAATAGCGTTTATGGCGTGCTGGACCATAAGCTCGGGCATCACCTTCCAGGCCTCACGCGCCGTAGCGTTGGCGTTATGCGCGCCGTCTATCTGCGCCATGCCGGCCCATGCGATCAGCTTTTTGGATTCGCAGGCGTCCACAAAGGAACGCGCCATGTTTATGTTCCTGTAAATTACGTTGTACTGCGGGTCCTGGTGTACGCCGTTTACGCCCTCCTCGGCAAACATTACGGCTATATCCGGTCCCGCTACACCCGACACATACGAATGGTAGTTAATAGGCCTGCCTACCTCGTCCTCTATCATGTCCAGGGCCTTTCTCTGCGCCCTGACCTGCTTTCTGGTGATCGGCACTCCGCCCATCCCCTGCGGCGTACCCTCTATCAGCCCGTCAAAGTGCGACTGGCCCGCCGTTCTTATAACCATTATATGATCAGCGCCATGGTGGGCGGCCATCCTCATGCGCCTTATATCGTCTTCAAACCGGCCCGACGCTATTTCCGTGGTTATAACGGGCGCGGGCTGAGGATCGATATCAGAAAAGTAATGTGCCGGCGGAAGCGGAACGCCGTCTTTAAGCGGTTCCGTACAATCGTGGTACTCAAACGGCCCCATCTTCAGGTCTTTTACGGGTTTGCGCCATGTCCAGCCCCGCCTTCGCGGCCTGTAGCTTTCAAGATCGCGGAGAACTTCCTCAACGTCTATGGGCCTGTTAGGGTCAAGTCTGTATTCGCTCATATGCCGCTTACCTCCTTAAATAGCCCCTGGGCATCGTCCCACAGTTTTCCATCAAACAGGGCAAGCCCCGCGTCCCTTATGTCCATTCCCTTTGATTTGGCAAGCCTGTAAATAACATTGCCCGCTCCGTGCTCAATAAGGTTTCTCTCCACACAGCCATCCACTATGGCTTTGGCCTCTATGGATGAAAAGCCCATTCTTAACAATACCGATCGTTCAACCGAAGGCGAGGTATACTCGTAGCCCATCTTTAGCAGAGGGTCGACCAACATGTTTGCAAGCTCCCAGAACCTGTCTTCAAGCTCTCTGTCGCTGAGGCCTGCAAGGTGCTCCCGCCGTTTTTCAAAATCATCGTTTCTCTTCATGGCGCCTCCTCAATCTCCCTAATTTTTCTATTGCGGCCAGTACGTAGGGCCTGTCGGCGCCCGTTTCCTCCGCAAGGTAGTCTATATCATTGTCATTATATTTTCCGCCGTTAGCGTCGATAGCGTTGCGTATAAGCGATTTGCGCATATGGTCAAGGTCCACATCCACAACGTCTATCAGGCCCGGATGCTCCGGAAGGATTATGTTCTTACCAGGAACCTCCTCCCCAGGATTTCCAAATCGCACTTCTATGCCGTTATTCCTTGCAAACGTAAGCTGCGGATTGATGTGTTTTCCCGCGCCTGTGTATTCGGTTTCCTGTACGACGATGCACTGGTCCTCGTCCATGTCCTGGGCTATCCTGAACGCCGCCGCCAGCGCGGTATTGCCCGCCGGCCCCTTTTCCAGACCCTCAAGCGAGGCAAGCGCTTCGGTAATATAAAACACGTTGCCCTGCGTAACCGTTACATACCGGTCCATGTACCTCAGCGGCCTGCCGGCGCTCCTTGGGACGTCCGACCTGTCGGGATTGGTCGCAAAGGGTATGCCAAATCCCGTATGGCCGGTGGTAAACGACTTTTTATTAAACTGCTCATCCGACGCCATGTGAAGCCCTTTAAGATTAACGCTTGCGCCTATGATCCTTGCCCTGCAGCCGACCTTTCTCAGGCCCCTTGCCGTACCGGTCAGGTTGCCTCCGCCAGCGTTAGTGCATACAACGGCGTCCGGATCCCTCCCTACACGTTCCCTGAACTGAGTGGCAATCTCGCAGCCAAGCGTCTCTATGCCGGCTATTCCAAACGGGGTATACAGCGATGCGTTAAAATATCCCGTTTCCTCAAGCAGGATCAGGAACATATAGAACAGCTCCGGCCCAACGGTTAGCTGTATAACTTCAGCGCCAAGCGCCTCGCACTTGCGCGCCTTTTCTATAATTTCGGGCTGGCCTACGCCATGCGAATCATAGCACTCCTGCACAACAATGCACTTTAATCCCGCCATAGCCGCGTGAGAGGCCACGGCCGCCCCGTAGTTTCCGCTGGTTGCCGCTATTACGCCCTTATAACCCTGTTTTTTAGCCTGATATACGCTGGTTGCCGAGCGGCGGGCCTTGAAGCTGCCGGACGGGTTGCAGGCCTCGTCCTTTATGAATATTCGGGCGCCCTTGCCCTTTGGCGCAAGCTTTCTTGCCAGCGTGGTCAGGTTTTTCAGCTCTATCAAGGGGGTATTGCCCACGGAGAACATGCGCTGTATGCGCATTATCTCGTCAAGCGTATAGCCGGTAGCCGCCATCATTCCTTCGTAGTCGAAGGCAATGGAACCGCTCTCAAATTTTGAATAGTCCATTCCGACAGCCGAACGCATTATCTCATTTTTTCGCGCCATCACCGCGCCGTAGCTATTGTCCTTACTCATCGCAGCCGCCTCCGAAGGTTATTTCACGCACCATATCGCTTATCTTCAGTACTTCGGGAATCAAAACGCCAAAGCCATGGTCAAAATATGGAGCCTCGTCCACCAACACGCCGCTTGAGCGCCTGCCCGTTCTTGTGATAACCTCAGCGTTATCCCCCATGACCGCATCGGAAACAAGGTAGCCCTTTACCCACATCTCAAGCGGCGCCTTCGCGGTATCCTCTGGCACGCCAGCGGCACGTTCGCCCGGACGCAGCACTATGGAATGGATCTGCACCCAATCGCCTTTTTTCGCCATAATTGCCTCCTAGCCGGCCACGGCATCTAAGTAGCGGCGTAAACAAACCGTCTGCGCCCCATTAAATACCTGTGACCGCCTGTATATTTTAGTTTTCTTCTAAATAATCCCTAAAATCGCCCATTATCGCCCTGGGTACGGGAAGGTCGAGCATGGTCTTTAACCCTGGCCTTGCGTTGATAACATGAGGGATCATGTTTACGCACATCGCGATTGTCCCTATTCCCCCGTCAACCTCGGGCTTAATGGCCATGTTTACCTCCGGCGTGCCTTTTAAGGTTATATAATCGCCGGTATGGGTGCCCTCCATCTCGGGCTCGATCTGCTGCGGATGGTACATATCTATCCTTACTTTGCCCTCCACATAACCCTGCCCGGTCATGTTAACCCCCGCTACATCGCCTGCCGCCGCAAATCCATAGGGCGATTTGCGGTCAACGCTTGTAACTATAGGCTTCATCTGCTGCTCAAACCTCTCAACGTTCCACCCGAGCGCTTCCGCTATCATGCCAACCGATTCGGCAAAGCCCACATGTCCGGCAAGCGAGCCGTCGTCAACGCCTTTCATAAAGCTGTCCACTGAAAGGCCTACGCCCTGTTCCTCCATTACAGCGGGGCCAAAGGGCGAAAGGCTGTTAACCCTCTTGCAGGTTACGGATTCCACATCTGTCATACAGCCCGAAAGGCATATGGCCAGCAGGTCCATCATGAGCCCTGGATTGATCCCTGTGCCAAGTATGGATACGCCGTGCTTTTTCGCCAGCTCATCCATCTCGCGGGCAAGCTCCGGCTCTTGAGCCTTTGGATAGCTCATTTCCTCAGCCGTTGAAACTACATTTACACCCTGCTGTACAATATATTTAATCTTTGGAAATGCCTTTTTAGTAAATGAATCGGTAGCGATGACGCATATATCGCAATTCTTTCCGTTTACCACGTCCTCTATGTTGGGCATGATCACTACATCCTTTTTTTCGCCCCTATCCATTCCAAGAACGTTAAATATGCTCTTGCCCACACGTTCCGGATGAATATCGCACACCCCTGTAATATTCACGCCGCGCTTGTTGAGAAGCACTTTCGCTATGCCTGAACCCATAGCGCCAAATCCCCAGATCGCTACCTTTATATTATCCATATTTAACACCAGCCTCCAAAATATTTGTTATATCCGCATTATAGCACAGCGTATTTGCGTTTTGAAGTGCATAAACGCATATATATAGGACGGCAGGGGCAATAATTGCCCCTGCCGTCCTGTACCGCGCGGCCGCTCACATATGCCTGCTTTACGTATTACAGCAGCCCTTTCAATTTAGCCTCTTCCTTGATCTCAGTATATAAGCCCGCCCTGGCTGTTTCATAATAAGGAGCGACGTAGAATATCCAAAGGATGCCAAACGTTAAAGACGAAAGCAGCCACCAGCCAATATAACTCATGTCAAACAAAAACAGCTGCCCGCGATGGCCCCTTGTGATCAACTTGGATATGCCCACGGCCTCCTTTGCCTTGATCAGCTGAAAGTCCGCCAGTATATACCTGGTCATGCTGTACGAGTAGCTCTTTATTATGAGATTCACTATTGATACAACTAAACCCAAAAATCCCAATATGGCCAATACAACTATCATCTCGGATCCGGCTATCGCTGGGATCATTATAAGCATTGCACACCCGGCCGGAATCAAAGACCACAATGTCAGAAACAGGTACATATAAAGCATACCGCCAAAATTTCTTCCGTAGTCCCTGAACGCGCGTACAAAGGGAATTTCGAGCGATGGTTTTTCACCCCTATAATTGGCTGTAAAAAACGAGGACAGCCCAACAGCGAACGGAAGTTGAACGGCCGCTATCAATAAATAAATAAGCAATGAGGCCGGCCAAAGCGAAGCCGCCAGCTCCGCATCCCCGTAATAAGCCAGATGTATCAGATTGGTCCCAAATAACACCCCTGCAATAAGGGCAGCCATGCTGGCCGCTACCGTTATTATGATTCCAACCAGAAAAGGTGCGCCCACGCTTGTCCAATAGTTGGACTTGAAGGCGATTTTGGCGTTACGTTTTATATCCGCCCTGATTTTCATATAAAATACTCCCCCCAACATTATTAGATAACTTAATATAACATGTTTTTTATTTTGAATGAATACTACAAAAAATATGGGCGCGGAGCTCCTTTTAGCAGGGGACGCGCCCAAAGTTCATCCTTAATATTTAAATATTACTATAAAACGGATTCAAGACCTAAGATCGCCCTAATCAATACCGTAGCGTCAGTCATATTGATATTGGCGTCGCCGTTTATATTCGCCGCGGTCAGCGCATCGCCATATAGCGGTTCCAGTCCGACAATATGCCGCATTATAAGCGTCGCGTCCGTGATGTTGGTTATTCCGTTTCCGTCTACGTCGCCCAGAAGCAGGTATTGAGCCGTGACCGTCATGTCGCTGTCTACAGAAGAAAAATCGGCATCCCAGCCCATGAAGATATACGGCATGATCCCGTTATCATGCTCAGGCGGCTCCGGAGCGGATGCGGGTTCTCCAGGAAGCACCTCGTCCGTGCCGATTATACCGCCGGTTACTCCGTCAACGAAGGTAACCGTATACGTGTCAAGCGGACCGCCAGGGACGGTTATCTTAACATTGTCAATCCAGCCGGCGTCCTGGCCTTCATCCTCAAAATAGTTTTTCTCATATTTCCAGCCAAATACATACTGGCCCTCGGATTCAACCTCAAAGCTTTGCCGCGCCCAGTCCGCTTCGCCCGAAACTACCCTGTACGTAATCCCGTTTACGGTGAAGCACAGCCTGTCCCATCCCGTTTCAGAGCTTACCTTCCAGTCAAACTCAACGATTGAGCCGGCGGGTATTGTTCCCATATCGATTGTAAACCAGGTTTCCGCTCCCGCTACGCCGGCGGTATCCGACTTTACCGATATCCTCCCGCCTTCCGTTGAATCCAGTATCCATGGACGGGCCGTGTCGTTTTCAAAGCTCCTGTATTCACCATCAGCGTTTATGGCTGCGTCAAAATCCCCCTGAGAAGGCCCAGGCGCTATCGTGGGCGTAGGCTCGTAACTATTGAGCACCTCTACGTTGTCTATCCAGCCGCAGTCCCTACCGTCGGAACCCTCCACGTCCTTTTCATAGCGCCAGCTGAACGTATAGTCGCCGTTTTCAGGGATTTCATACACAACGGTTTCCCAGTCCGTTATCCCGCTTAGGGTTTGGATTCTTCGGTTGTTGACCCAGAATGACAGGCGGTCGCTCAAAAACGTGCTGGAAGCCTTCCATTCGAACCTGAGCGCCTGTCCCGCCTCCATACCGTTTATCTCGGTATAGAAATGCGTGTATATGTCATTGCTTCCCTCTATCGAGGATTTTGCGCAAATCCTGCCCGCGTCCGCAGTCCTGTCAACCGACCACGGATAATTGAGATGGTTTATAAACCTGAGATCGCTGCCTTGAGCGTTAAGCGCCGCATCAAACTCAGTAGGTCCGCCCGGATTTACCGGTTCGTCGTCCGGAAGCTCGCCCGTAAGCGCTATATTGTCGATAAAGCCCCTGTCCTCGCCGGAGCTTACGCTCGAATCCTTTGAATAGGTCCATTTGAATATATAATCGCCATCCGACGGAACGGTATAGCTGACGCCTGTCCAGCCGGCATTGCCGCTTATTCTGTTCTGGGATACGCCGTTGACATAAAAGCTCAGCAGATCGTATGACGCTTCGCTTGAAACCTTCCAGTCAAAGGAAAGCGTCTGCCCCGCCTCAAGCCCATAAAAGTTCGCGGTTACAGATGCCGATCTGCCATGCTGCCCCGCAATGTCGGATGCCGCATAGGTTCTTTCGCCCGAAGTTTCGACAGTCCATGGCGCTGCCGGGTCATTGTGGAAGTTTAGCTGACCGCCTTGCGCATTCAACGCGCTGTTGAACTCCTCGGGGTCGGGTATGTTTATATCCGGCGCTTTGTCCATGGTAAACAGCGCCATAATCTGGGTGCCGTAGCCCGCCCCTATATTACCGATGTACCCGCCGCGTCCGGTAACGGGGTCAATGGCAAAAAGCCTGCTCTCGGTATCGCCGTTTAAATAGCACATCGATGCGTATACCGTGTCCGACGCGGCGCTGTAGGTCATGGAGTTGCAGCCGTACATATCTGTGTGATAAACATACGATAGCCTGTTTACATTCCCGTCAAGGTCAAACGTTACGGAGTAGCCGGTATGGCTGTCAAAGCTCATGAATACCCCATTGCCAAGGTACGCAAGTCCGGAAACAATTCCTGAGGCTATTCCGGTTACGTCCATAATCTCTGTCAACGAGCCGTTCGCCAGATTTACGGACATGAGGTGATGACGCGCGTCGTCCGAATTTAAAACCAGCGCGTACATTATATCTGCATCCCCGGCATATGCCATATCAATTACATAAAGGTTTTCCGGACACTCACCAAGCTTTACTCCTGTCCAGGTTTCTGTATCGAATGAATAAAAGTCGTCAACATTTATCTCGCCGGTCTCAGCCCCCTGATCAACGAGCCTCTCCTGATACGCATATACAATGCCGTCCCTTACGTCGCCTGCAAAGAACCGGTAATTCATACGGCCGCTAAGGGTAACCACCGAACCTGGGGCCTGTGAATTGAAATATGCCCATGATTCCACGTCCGATACTCCTATGTGCGAGCCTAAAAAGTTGTATGTGGCGTATCCATACAGATTTGTCTGGTTTGGATCCTCCGTGCCGCCCTGGGCCATTGCCGCCGCTGAAAGCAGCATGAGCGCGGACAATAGCATTGCCATAAGTTTTCTTATTCTCATCCTTATCCTCCTAAAATACAGATATATGGACTAATTACCATATATCTTAGATATTTAAAGTATATCACCGCTGTATATATTCGGCAATCCAGAATGTGGTTTAAGCATAAAAAAGCTTTCCCCGCATAATCAAAAATGAATAAAATAATCCGGACGGTATGCTTTGAACCTGCCGGATTTACGATGTATAAATTATCTGTTTCAGTCAACCCTTGTCATATCGCCGTGAAGCGCTCTTATCTTGTGTTCCAGGTGTTCATACCCGCGGTCGATGAAGTGTATGTTATGTATTATGCTTGAACCCTCCGCCATTAACGCGGCTACTACCAGCGCCGCTCCCGCGCGAAGATCCGATGCGTAAAGGTGCGTGCCCGACAGCCTTTCCACGCCCTGTATCATTGCCGAACGTGAATTTACATTTATGTTGGCGCCCATCCTGCAAAGCTCCCCAACGTGGTTAAAGCGCTCCTCAAATATGTTTTCCATAACAAAGCTGTTGCCGGTGGATACGGACAAAAGCGACATCATCGGCTGCTGCAGATCCGTAGGAAACCCCGGATACGGGAGGGTCTTGATATTTACTGCGCGGGGCCTGCTGTCCGCCTTGACGCGTATGAAGAAATCGCGCCCGTCGTCGCCCTCCTCTACAAGCGCGCCGCTTTCCATGAGCTTGGCGGATATGGCGTCCAGATGCGTAGGAATAACGTTATTTATAAACACATCTCCCCTGGTAGCCGCCGCTGCAATCATAAAAGTACCCGCTTCCATCATATCGGGAATGATCGAATAATTGCAGCCATGGAGTTTCTTTTTTCCGTCTATCCTTATTATATCGGTTCCCGCGCCCTTCACCGACGCCCCCATCATGTTTAAAAAGTTGGCTACATCCACTACATAGGGCTCCTTTGCCGCGTTGACTATAATTGTCCTGCCCTCGGCACGGGATGCGGCAAGCATAATATTTATTGTGGCGCCTACGCTGGAAACATCCATATAAATTTCCGCGCCCTTTAATCGGACGGCGTCGGCCTTAACTATCCCGTTTTCAATGACCACATTTGCGCCAAGCGCCCGCAGGCCTTTAATATGCTGGTCAATCGGACGCTGCCCGATCGAGCAGCCGCCTGGCAGGGCGACTTCGGCATGGCCATAGCGGCCAAGCAGCGCCCCGAGAAGATAATAAGAAGCGCGAAGCGAGCTTACCATTTCAAAGGTAACGCTGAAATCATTGATACCCGAAGGGTCCACGCACATCGCCCCGCCCTTTGTTAGATCGGTTTTCGCTCCAATCATTTTAAAGATTTCAGCCAGTATTCTGACATCCTGAATGGCGGGCAGGTTCTCTATAACGCAACTTTCCCCCGACAATATCGTTGCGGGTATGATCGCTAGCGCGGCGTTTTTAGCTCCGCTGATCGTCACCTCCCCCTCAAGCCTGTTTCCACCATTGATAACAAAATACCCCATAAAAGCACTCCCCCCGACCGGCTCATATAAAACCCGTCTGACTTTTAATGGCAGCCACCGCAGGCGCCGCAGTTTCCGCCTGAGCAGTCTCCACAGTTTCCCCCGCCCGACGAGCCATATGAATTGCACTTGCCCTCGTACGTCCGCTCACAGTCCGAGCCGCACTCCGGACACTTCGCTTCATCAATTCGCGATACCGGCGTAAACTCCTCAAACCGATTTCCGCATTTTAAGCACTTAAACCTTAACAAAGGCATTTGATCACTTCCTAAAATATAAATATCCCTATCCCAATCAGAACATCTTTTTTCTCCAGAGTATTATGGCGGTTATGGCTGAAAATCCAAACGCTATCGCCATGGCGACATAAAATCCGGTTACGGTGCCTTCCCATGGGACCCAGGTGTTCATTCCAAAAAAGCTCGCTACTATCGTCGGTATGCTGATCACTATGGTTATAGACGCCAGCAGCTTCATGACCACATTAAGATTATTGGATATAACAGAAGCAAACGCGTCCATAGTTCCGCTCAATATATCCCTGTATATATTACACATGCTGATCGCCTGTTCGTTTTCGATCAATACGTCCTCCAGCAGGTCCGTATCATCCGGATACCGGTTTATAAAATCAAGCCTGAGCAGACGCTTTAATACCCTCTCGTTGCTTGTCAGCGACGTAGAGAAGTAGACAAGCGACTTTTCAAGCTTAAGCATCTGTATTAGCTCACGGTTCTGCATGGATTTATGCAGCTCCGTCTCAACCTGTAGGCTCGCCTTGTCTATCTGCTTGAGATATTGCAGAAACTTTGACGCGTTGCGATATAAAAGCTGCAATATGAACCTGGTCTTCTTCGCCGTTGAAAACCCCTTTATCCGGCCGTCTATAAACGTTTCAATCAGGGAGCTCTCCTTAAGGCATACGGTAACCAGCACCGACTCGCAATGGATGATGGCGACCGGTATTGTTGAATATACGAAAGTCCGCCCTTCGCTCTCAACAGTGGGTATATCCACAACGATAAGGGTGTTTCCGTCTTCGCTCTCAACGCGTGGACTTTCCTCCTCGTCCAGCGCCGCCCTGACATAGTCTGGATCTATCCCCAGCTCGCTTACAACCCTTTCTATCTCCGGTTCCTCGGGGTCACACAGGTGTACCCATGATCCTTCGGCTATGTTGTCAAGTTCCTTTACCTTGCCGTCAATGGTCTTATATATGTTGAGCATGTTATGACCCCCTCCCTTTAAGCATTACTGTTTATTTTAGCATCAATGCTCCATAAAGGCAAGCCGAACAGGCGTACTGAAATATACGCTTATTGCAACGCTCTGCGCCCTCTGTACAGGCTGCGTTTAAGAAAAACGCAGCCTGCCCGTTTGACATAAAAATTGTTAGCGCAACAGTTTTCCATATCGAGGCTTTAGCAGCATTATACTCTAAAGAACTTGAATGGACCCGATCACTATATTATGATAAAATTACTAAGACATAGGCCGCGAAAGGCGGATTTGCGGCTCAGCGGTGCTCAATTAACGAAACGGAAGGCCTGATTCTCATGAAACGAAATGCCGCGAAGCCTTACATATGCTCTCACAAACGCTTAGGGCGGGACAGCCGCCCCCGGCCTCTCCCGCCCTGAATAATCCAAGCGATTACATATTAAGGGTCTAGTAACCTAGAGCACGCTTGCGGTTTCTATGCTTCGCATGGTACGCCGTTAAGCCTGGCCCTTCCCAATCTCAGCCTGCGAAGGCCCTCCTCCCGGCCAAGCAAAACCGCTATTTCTATCGCGCCGCCCGGGGTCACCTGCCTGCCCGCAAGGGCAATTCGCACAGGCCACAGCATCGTTCCGTTTTTAAGGCCGTTCTTCTCCGCCAAACCAAGCAGAACGTCGTGAACCTCCCGCTCTCCCCATTCGTCGAGGCCTTCAAGCGCGGTTATCGCGATATCCAGCACGTTTTTGGCTACTTCTGGGTTGGTCTTTGATTTTTTATTCGTATACATGTCGAGCGGATAGCTTTCGTCAAGCTTTGCCAGAAAGGCTGCCATCTCCGGTATCTGGTCAAAGCGCTCAACCCTGGGCTGCAATATCCGGCACAGTATTTCCCTGTCCATGCGCTCAATTCCCGCCTTCTCATAGTATGGTTCGGCATATGAAGTAAACGCTCCTGGATCCAATCTTCGAATATACTCAGCATTCATCCAGGTGAGCTTCGCCATGTCAAAGATCGCCGGAGACTTGGATAGTCCATCTATCGAAAACGCGTCGATGAGCTCGTCCATCGTAAAGAACTCCCTGTTGTCGCCCGGGTTCCACCCTACAAGCGCGATGTAATTGACAACGGCCTCCTTGAGATATCCCATGTTCAGCAGGTCCTCAAAGGATGGATCGCCATGGCGCTTTGACAGCTTCCTCGCGGCGTCCTTCATAACAGGGGTAAGGTGGATATAAACGGGCGTGTCCCATCCGAATGCTTCATAAAGCAGGTTGTATTTGGGCGTGCTCGCCAGATACTCGTTGCCCCTCATTACATGGGTAATCCCCATGGTATGGTCGTCTATTACATTGGCAAAATTGTATGTGGGCATGCCGTCCGCCTTTATCAGCACGCCGTCATCAAGTTCGGAACAGTCGACTGAAATACGCCCGTATATAACATCGTCAAACGACGCCTCGCCGCTTTCCGGAATATTCTGCCTGATTACATAGCTCTCGCCGGCCGCTACGCGGCTTTTAACCTCGTCGGGGGACATTCTAAGGCAGTGTTTATCATATTTCCATGCGCCCTCGTCTGCCTCCGCCCTGCGCCTGTCCAGCTCATCCTTGGAACAGAAGCAGTAATAGGCCTTTCCTTCCCTGACCAGCCGCTCTGCATAAGGAAGATACATCCCCTGGCGCTCGGATTGTATGTAAGGGCCGTATTCCCCGCCCGCGTCGGGCCCCTCGTCCCAGTCAAGGCCCGCCAGCCTCAGAGAGCGGTAGATCGCCTCCGTAGCGCCCTCTACATACCTTTCCCTGTCCGTATCCTCTATGCGAAGTATAAACCTTCCGTTATTCTTTCTGGTAAACAAGTATGTATACAGGGCGGTGCGAAGGCCGCCTATATGCAGATAACCCGTTGGGGACGGCGCAAACCTGGTTCGTACCATAATAAAATTCCTTTCCTGCCCGTTCAAATTATTCAGAAAATCAATTCAGCTTAAAGCTGTCCTTCAGGCTAACCGTTCTGTTAAAAACCGGTTTGCCCTTGCTGTGGTCATATTCGTCGGCCGCAAAATAGCCCGTACGCATGAACTGGAACCTCTCCATCGGCTCGCATCCAGCCAAAAACGGCTCGACATATCCATGCAGAATTCGGAGCGAACTCGGGTTGAGCATCTCAATGAAATCCCCGTCCCCATCTTCGCCGCTGCCGCTTAAAAGCGCTTCGTACAGCCGAAACTCCGCTTCTACCGCATCATGCGCGGGAACCCAGTGAAGCGTTCCCTTTACCTTGCGTTCGCATTGGCCGCTCCTGGTTGCGGGATCATAAGTGCACCTTATCTCAGTAATATTTCCTTCGGAATCCTTTGCAACATCTTCACATTTAATTATATAAGCGCCCTTTAGCCTCACCTCTCCGCCGGGTTTCAATCTAAAATACTTTTTGGGCGGCTCCTCCATGAAATCCTCGCGCTCAATATAGATCTCCCTGCCAAACCGAACGGTATGCGCCCCTGCTTCCGGCCGTCCAGGCAGGTTTTCAATCTCTATATCCTCAAATACCCCTTCTTCCCAGTTGGTTATCACCAGCTTTACCGGATCAAGCACCGCCATCGCCCTGTTCGCGGTAAGGTTGAGATGCTCCCTTACACAGTGCTCAAGCATGGCGGTGTCTACCACCGAGTCGGCCTTTGACACTCCTACGCGCCCCAGAAAATCCGCTATCGCTTCCTTTGTGTACCCCCTGCGCCTCATAGCGCATATGGTGGGCATGCGCGGATCGTCCCAGCCTGAAACGAATCCCTCCTCTACGAGCCTTCTCAGATAACGCTTTGACATTATGGTATTGGTCATATTCAGCCGCGCAAACTCAATCTGGCGGGGCTTGTGTTCAAACTCGCACTGGTCTATCACCCAATCGTACAGCGGCCTGTGCGCTTCATACTCAAGCGAACACAACGAATGCGTAACCCCTTCGATAGCGTCCTGTATCGGATGGGCGAAATCATACATTGGATATATGCACCACTTGTCGCCGGTTTGGTGATGGCTGCGGTGAAGTATTCTGTAAAGGGCAGGGTCCCTCATATTGATATTTGGGGACGCCATGTCTATCTTGGCCCTTAGGGTCCTTGAGCCGTCTTCAAATTCGCCGTTCCTCATGCGCTCGAACAACTCAAGGTTCTCTTCCACGCTCCTGTTCCTGTAGGGGCTGTCCTTTCCTGGTTGGGTAAGCGTGCCGCGGTATTCGCGCATTTCATCCTTGGAAAGGTCGCATACGTATGCCGCGCCCTTTTTTATAAGCTTTACCGCAAGCTCATAGCAGGTGTCGAAGTATTGGGAGCCAAACCTGAGCTTATCCCACTCAAAGCCGAGCCAGCGGATATCCTCCTCTATCGCTTCAACGTATTCTACGTCCTCCTTTGCGGGATTTGTATCGTCAAACCGGAGGTTGCACTTGCCGCCATACCTTCTTGCAATGCCAAAATCCACAAACAGGGCCTTTGCATGCCCGATATGTATGTATCCGTTTGGTTCAGGCGGAAAACGGGTGCGGACAACGGGATTATCCTTCATATCCTGCTCGACCAATTCCTCAATAAAGTTTTTAGACTCCTCCGTCCTGATCTGTTCCATTTTTATCACGCCCTTCCAAAATTAGTTATAATATCATCGCCAATTTTACCATCTATTATGCGTTGCTTTGGCCATCGGTGTCAATCATTTTAGCCTAACTTTGTCCATTTTATATTAGGATCGATTCTAGTTTTCTCATCGCGGTAATCCGGCATACAATTATAAAAGTCATCTCCGGCGTTGACTTTAATCCTGAGCGCTGATATAATCCTTACAAACCTAATAATAAAGGCTGCGGATATTTAAGATTTATTTAATCTAGGAAAGCGGTGAAATTCCGCTGCAGCCCCCGCTACCGTGAAGCCGACGCTTCAGCCATATGCCACTGTCCAGGTTTGGGATGGGAAGGCGGCTGACGCGGATGAAGCAAAGCCGGGAGACCTATCCGCCCGCCCAGACAGTTCTTTTCTTCGGAGGGAAGAAGAGTGCGTTTATTTATGTGCGCACCGCTCCACGCTGAAGAAAGCCTGGGGCCGTTTTTATTGGGAAATAAAATTTTTGTGAGGTATGTTTATGAAGCTGAGAAAACCGGCCGCGCTCCTTCTGGCTCTGATAATCGTATCGGCTATGCTTGCGTCATGCGGCGTTAAGCAGTCGCAGGGGCCATCCTCGGTAACCGATATAATCGGCAGGGTGGTATCCGTACCAAAGGACGTGAAGACGATCGTTTCGCTTACACCAAGCAACACTGAAATCATCTACGCGCTCGGGCTTGGCGACAAGCTGGTTGGAAGGGATGATTACAGCACCTATCCGCAACAGGCTAACTCTGTTCCCGTTATGGGCGACTATAACGGCCCTAATGTTGAAGCTGTAATTGCCGCCGAAGCTGACGTTGTGCTTGCGGGAAACCATCTGCAGCAGGAAACCATCGACAGCCTTCAAAACGCCGGATGTACGGTCGTCTGTTCAGAGGCAACGACTTATGAAGAAATATATAAGTCCATAGAGCTGATAGCGGCCGTGTGCGGAGCCAAGCCAGAGGAGCTTGTATCGGATATTAAGGCCAGGATCAGTTCTGTAAAACCGGACGACGAAGGGACAAAGCCTACCGTTTACTACGTTATGAGCTACGGCGAATTTGGAAACTGGACTGGCGGCAACGGAAGCTTTATAAATTCCGCCATCGAGCTCGCCGGAGGCGAATGCGTAACCAAGGATGTTGATGTGCAGTGGGTGGAATACTCGCTGGAGACGCTGGTAGAAAAGGATCCCGACATAATCCTGCTCTCCTCGCTGTACACCGTTGAACAGCTTTCCGCGGCCGCGGGCTACAGCGACCTCACCGCCGTGAAGGAGGGCAGGGTGTTTGTCATAGACATTGAAACCGTGGAGCGCCCCGGTCCAAGAATCGCCGACGCGGTTGAGGCAATCGCGAAAATAATAACGGAAGCGCAGACCGGCTGACCGATACCAGGCCCATGATTGTTAACCGCTCCGCCTAAGCGCCGGAATTTATAACGGAGGAACAGTGAAACTTAACGGAAGAAGGCTTACAGCCCCGATACTGGCTATTCTCATCGTGTTGAGCGCGCTGGCGCTTATATTTGGCGTTGTTATGGGAAGCACGGGGCTTAAGCTGTCCGAGCTTTCACTCCTGTTCAGCCCAAGCACGGAGCCTTCGGCTGTTATCCTCAGGAGCGTCCGCCTCCCCCGCACAATATTGTCGTATCTGGTCGGAGGGGGGCTGGCCGTGGCCGGATGCTGCCTTCAGGGGGTTTTTAAAAACCCTATGGCCGACAGCCATATACTCGGGGTAAGCTCAGGAGCGGGTTTCGGAGCTGCGGTGGCTATGACCATGGGCGCCGGGGCGGGCCTGTCCTTATACGGCCTTGGGGGAATAGCGGCCTTTGCCTTTGCCGGCGGGCTTTTGTGCGTGATGCTGGTGTTCTTTGCGTCACGTGTAAAGTCCAGAATCTCCACCACTTCCCTGCTCCTTGCCGGTATAGCGCTGTCCTCGCTGTTCTCCGCCCTTACGTCGGCTATAATGATACTTAACCGCGGCCGGCTTGACAATATCTTCATGTGGCTGCTTGGAAGCTTTTCGTCGGCAAGCTACAGCAAGGTTCTGTTCGCGGCCGTTTCAATCCTGCCGGTTTCAGCTGGACTTATGCTCTTTTCAAGGCCGCTGAACGTAATGCTTCTGGGGGAGGAGGAGGCGCGGATGCTTGGCGTGGATTATTCGCGCCATCTCCGCATAATAATTTTGCTGGCTACGGTTTTGGCGGCATCATGCGTGGCAGTCTCCGGGGTCGTCGGGTTCGTCGGATTGATAATACCTCACATGATACGCCTTGCGGCCGGCCCCGATCACCGTACGCTGCTTCCCTGTTCATTCCTGGGCGGGGGGGTGTTCCTGTGCGTTATGGATACCCTGTCAAGATGCCTGTTTCCACCCATCGAGCTCCCTGTCGGCGTGCTGTGCGCTATATGCGGGGTTCCTTTCTTCCTTTTTATCATGAAGCGTTACGCGAAAGGAGGCCTGGATGGCTGATCGGGTTATAGTGGATTGCCTAAGCTTTCAATACAACGGCAGGGACGTCTTAAAGGATGTAAGCCTTCAGCTTGCGCATGGGTGCATGCTGGGCCTGCTGGGGCCTAACGGAAGCGGAAAAACTACGCTTGTGCGCTGCATCAGCGGGTTTTTGCGGCCAAAATCGGGCAGGGTCCTGATCGACGGCGTCGACGTGCGCGGTTACAGCGCAAGGGAGCTTTCAAAGCGTATGGCTATGGCACCCCAGAGGTCAGTCCCCGAGTTTGGTTTTACCGCCCTGGATATCGTGCTTATGGGTCGGAATCCTCATATCGGCCTGTTGGGAAGCGCGAGCGCGGAAGATATGCGTACCGCCCTAAAGGCTATGGAACTGGCGCATGTTGAGCACCTTAAGTCGCGTTCCATACTTACCCTGTCAGGAGGCGAATGGCAGCGCATCCTTATTGCCAGAGCAATATGCCAGAGCGCGGAAATCCTGCTCCTTGACGAACCCATATCCAGCCTGGACATAAAGTATCAGCTTGAAATTTTGAAGCTTGTGCGCCGCCTGTGCGCCAATAGCGGCCTGTCCGCCATCTGTGTGCTTCATGACGTAAACCTTGCGTCCCATTACTGCGATAAAATAGCGCTTTTGAAAGACGGAACCCTATATGCGTACGGCGCTCCCGATGAAACCGTAAACCAGACCTCGATGGCCGAAGTGTACGGCATATCCTCAACCATCTCCAATGAGCAGGGAAGGCCTTATGTTATTGAGGATATGGATTAATTTTCCTTCATAAAGTTGCCTTAAACAGTTCATTATAAGTTCATAATATAACGCAACCACCCGATGTTCTCGTACGTCTTATAGGTGTACATGCAGAGAGAATAAATGCTCCCCCCATTTATTGCTCGATTGCTATACAGAGCACATTTTTAGGTTCGTTTTCTTCCTACCTCCTAAACAAAACACGCCAGGCGTTGATTGCCGGGCGTGATTTTGTTTTTATATGCTAAAGCCGTATGATGTCGGTGGCGACAAGGTTCAAAAAAGCTTCGTCATGCTCTACGATCAGCATCGTGGGCATGCTTTCCATGATAAGGCGTTCGATCTGCATTCTGGACATCACGTCGATAAAGTTCAGCGGTTCGTCCCAAACATACAGGTTCGCGCATTCGCACAGGCTGCCCGCTATAAGCGTCTTTTTCTTCTGGCCTTCGCTGTAATCCGATATATCCTTTTCAAACTGGATTCGGGAAAAATCCAGCTTGCGCAGGATCGTTTTAAACAGGCTTTCATCTATTCCGCGGCTTTTGGCAAATGCCGTCAGGCTTCCGCTAAGCTTGGACGTATCCTGCCGCACGTATGATATTTTGAGCCTGCTGCCTATGTTAACCTCTCCTTCAAATTCAAGGTTCTCCCCAAGTATCAGTTTCAATACGCTGGATTTTCCGCAGCCGTTTTTGCCGCACAGCGCTATACGGTCGCCCTGGCGGATTGTAAAGCTTACATCCCTGCACGCCATCCTCCCGCCGTAGCTTATGCCAACGCCTTTGAGGGACAGCAGCGTATCGCTGAAATAGGGCATGGGGTTAACCTTCAGCGGGCTGAAATACTCTATGTCCTTGAGAAGCTTTTCCTTCTCCTCCACCGCGCGCTCACGTCTGGTTTCAACGGCTTTTGCATGGCGCATCATCTTTGCGGCCTTTGCGCCTATGTTTCCCCTGTCGCATGGGCCGAAGCCTATTTTGGTTTCCTCTATGTCGTCCGACCACCCCGCCATGCGTCCGGCTGCCCGCTTAAGCCTTGCTATATCCTTTTTTAATTTCTCGTTTTTATCTATTTCAAAGTTGTCCCTCATCTCTTTATTTAGCTGCCACGTGGAAAAGTTTCCCTTCTGCACCTCAATGGTGGATTTATTTATGGACAGCACATGGTCTATGCATTTGTCAAGAAACGCCCTGTCATGCGATACCAGTATAAAGCCATTCTTGTTCTTTAGATAGTCGCTTACCATCCGGCGCGCTTCCATATCCAGATGGTTGGTCGGCTCGTCTATGAGGAGGAAGTTGTTTTCCTTTATAAACAGCGCCGCAAGCAGGGCTTTCGTACGCTCGCCGTTACTAAGGGTGCTGAAGGGCCTGTATAATATGTCCTCGGTTGCTTTCATCAGATTAAGCTCCTTCATAAGCCGCCAATGCTCGTAATCCGGACTGACGCTCTCAATGACTTCAAGCGTGGTCATTGAGGCGTCCGGTACCTCGAAGGGAAAGTAGTCAAACGAAACCGCCGCGCTGACGCTGCCGCTATATCTGTACCTTCCCATGAGCAGGTTCAAAAATGTGGTTTTGCCCCTTCCGTTTCTTCCTATAAAACCCAGTCTCCAATCCGTGTCGATCTTGAACGAGACGTTTTCAAATATGTTATCGTAGCTGCCATCATAGCAGAATGTAAGGTTATCTACGCTGATTATGGACATAATCGCTCCTTTCCCGCCCGTCCTTGGGCTATGTATAAAGACAAGGCCGCAGGATAGCCATCCTGCGGCCGCGGCATGCAATTATACACAAAAATATCAGCGTATAAACAGACGGCGGAATTTGATTATGAATAGCTTTCCTGCACGGGTACGTCAAAACCTTGCCGCTGTGGCCAAGGATTTATCAAAGTACCCAATCGTTATTTTAGCAGGAAGCTATTAACATCCTCTCAACTCCGTTTCATGTTTTTCATTATTATAACACAGCTTTTGTTTCCCGTCAAACCTGCTTTTTATAATACACGACATATTGGCGCATGAAATCTTCATGGTTGACAGCTTGTTCCCCGTCCGCGTATGGGTTATAATGTCTAAAGCGGCTTGCCTGCTCTTATGAACTGGCCTATTTTGCCGCATGGAGGAATAGCAATGCAGTTTTGTCCGCTATTCAGCGGTTCTTCTGGAAATTCTTCGTATATTGAGGGCGGAAATGCCCGCATACTCATTGACGCGGGCATGGCGTGCAGAACTATCACAGGAGCGCTCTGCCAAATCGGCGCGTCCCCTGAATCAATAGACGCCTTGGTCATTACGCATGAGCACTCGGATCATATACGAGGGGTTGGCATATTCGCAAGGCGGTATAAAACGCCTATATACGCAAACGCAAGGACATGGGAGGCTATGCAGCCTTATGTCGGCGAAATTCCAGCGGGGTGCATAAGGATTTTCGAAACCGGAAGGGATTTTTATATTAAGGACATGAACGTACTTCCCTTTAAAACTCCCCACGATGCAGCTGAATCCGTGGGATATTGTTTCCAATGCCGCGAGGGCAAGGTAGGCCTGATGACGGACATAGGGCATATAACTGCTAAGCTGTTAAATGCCGTCCAAGGGGCCGACCTGTTATTGATCGAGGCCAACCATGACGTCGAGACCCTTAAGATGGGAAGCTATCCCTATGTGCTCAAGCGCAGAATCCTTGGCGACGAAGGTCACCTGTCAAACGATTCGGCGGGCCTGGCGCTGATTAAACTGTACGCTATGGGGCTCAGAAACGCGATTTTAGGGCATTTGAGCAAGGAGAACAATTCAGAAGCTATGGCCATGGATACCGTCCGCACGCATCTGAGGAGCGAGGATATATTCGATGAGGAGTTCAAGCTTCACGTCGCCCACCGTGACAGAACCAGCGGGGTTTTCCAAATTGCCAAATAAAAGCCCGTAACGAGACCAGCCCCTGTTTTTAATATTTAAATCAATTATAAATATTATTTTTTATTGGAAGGATTACATATGAATAGATCGAACCGAGCGGGCAGCATGTTTTTATTATCAGTATGCCTTATGATAGTATCAAGCGGTATTGTCGCATATATACCGCTTACTAACATTACGTCGACATTCGCGATTAGTTCCCTCTTAATCCAGGTCGGATCAATCTTCATACCCGCTATGCTGATAATACGGAAAAACGATCCCTTCATGTACGGGAAGCGCCGCATTGGGGCGCTTGCGATACTGTTAAGCGTAATAATCGGTATCGGCGCCTTTCTAATCAGCACCGGCATAAACGGCATAATGCTGCTTATCGCCGATTTTCTGGGGGCAAATACGGGAGCGTTTGCTTCAGAACTCCCGCCGATGAGGGGGTTAAGCATTATATCAAGCATACTGCTTATATGCGTTGTACCCGCGGTAACCGAGGAATGGCTGTTTAGAGGGGCGCTTCTCAACTCTTGGCGCGGCCTTGGGCGCAGGCGGGCGATTTGGCTCACCGCTGGGCTTTTTACCCTCATGCATACCCAGCCCATATCAATACCTTCGTTTCTGTTCCTGGCATATATCATGGGAGCGATGGCGTACGACTCCCGCTCCGTCTATCCCGCCATGATAGTCCACTTTATGAACAACCTTATTTCCCTTACCATTTCAAGCTTGCCGGCGTCCTCCCTTGGCGCCGTCACGGTAAGCACAGAGGCCTATCTTATCGCGTATTTGCTGTATGCGTCGGTTGGAGCCGTAATCTTCGCCGCATCATACTTCCCGCTTAAAGCGCGATTTAAAAAGATTGCTGAAAGGAGCGCCATCAAAGCAATTTCCGAAAGCTCTATACAGGAACAGGACGCGGCTGACACCCCCGCGCTTCATTGTGAAAACGCTGTAGAAAGCGCGGAATCCGGACGCATTGAGGGAGTTACTCAAGATAGCGCTCCCGCATGTGATGCTCCCGAGGCCAGCGTGACAGCCGCAAACGAACAGCCGGACACGTTGAATGTATCCGCGGACAAGGCAGGCTGTGAAAGCGGCATCCCTTCCAACGAATCCGAAAGGGCGGAGGAGGAAACGCCTGCGGCCGGCGCTGCGGACACTTCGGAAAATATAATACTGGATGAGCGTCAGTGCCTTGATATAAAGCCCGTTTATACTGCTGGGGCCATGCTTCCATCCGAACCGCCCGCTCTTTCCACTTCGAGAGGAGGGGCGGATAACGCAGGGATGTGGATAATGGTGGGAATAGGAGGAGCGATTCTTTTGCTGTTCAATATCGTTGGGCTTCTGATGATGTTCATTCCCATCGGCTTTTAGGCGCATGAAAATACGCATAGTGTGCATAGGCAAGCTTAAAGAAGGTTTCTACAGGGACGCTGTCAAGGAGTTTACAAAGCGGCTTTCGCGTTATTCCGCCGTAGAGATAGTAGAACTGCCCGATGAAAAAGCCGGCGAAAACCTGTCCGACGCCCAGAAAAAGCAGGTACGCGACCGCGAGGGCCGCCGCATATTAGGGTGTTTGTCGCCGTCAGAGTATTTAATCGCCTCGGATATTGGCGGCGTCAGGTTTTCATCGGAAGCCTTTGCAAAACAGCTTGACAGGATAATGTCCTGCGGCGGAAGCTGTATTGCAATAGCTGTCGGCGGCTCGCTTGGATTGAGCCGCGAGATTATGGACAGGGCAAACCTATGCGTAAGCTTCTCGGATATGACGTTTACCCATCAGCTGTTCAGGGTTATGCTGCTTGAGCAGGTATACAGGGCGTTTAAGATAATAAACGGCGAACCGTACCATAAATAATTGGGGAGGAAATTCAAAATGCCCATAGATCCAAGAGAGCTGCCGATCTACGAAGCGCTTGACGAATTGGGAATAGCGTATGAACGCTTTGAGCATAAGCCAACGGTAACGATGGAGATATGCGGCGAGGTGGATCGTATTACCGGCGTTGAACACTGCAAAAACCTGTTTTTGACAAACAGGCGGAAATCCAGTTTTTATCTGGCAATGATGGGCGCCAATAAGCGTTTTCAAACGGCGCTTATAAGCAGGCAGCTGGACTGTTCCAGGCTCAGCTTTGCCGACGACGGGCTGTTAAATGAAAAGCTCCGGCTTCTCCCTGGCGCGGTAACACCGCTCGGCCTTATATATGATAAGCGCCACGAAATTATAGTAGTGATCGATGAGGATATAAAATTGCTCAATAGGATAAGCGTACATCCAGGGGTGAGTACCGCTTCCATTGCGCTTAAGACAACCGATCTGCTCTCGTTCATCGCTCACTGCGGCAACCGGATGCGGTTTGTGAAAATATAAAAAACTTCTTATAAAATTATTAAAATCCTAAAATGCTAAATTAATACTTCTTAATATTTAATTAATTACTTGTAATAACTTTAAGCCCATATCCTGCACATTGTTTGTTTTTATGCTGAAAATCCGTATATTCTGCGGCTAAAGCGCCTAGAGTTTACGGTTTGTTAATTTTCTAACGGTTGAAGTGTGCTATAATAAACCGCAATAAGGTTATATACCTAATAAGATTTTGCGAGGTAACTTAGGATGGATAAAAACGGTAAAAAGGGATTTACCCGCCGTATAAAAAGATCCATTAATGGGATTAAACAGTTTTTTATGGCTAAAAAGAACAGCTTGGCTTCAAACGGCGGGTTATTTGGCACTCTGCGCAGCGGATTTGCCAGAATGGGATCATGGTTTGTTAAGCTCAAGCCTCTGCTCCGCGCATCGTTATGCATAGCGCTGGTCGTTGTAATAGCCACCCCGATAGCGCTTGCTCTGATGCCTTCGGGGGATCAGCAGTCCTCCAACGATACGGGCGGAGCGGAAAATGGAGCTGCCGCCGTACTCAATATCACACCCGATCCCGAAGCGCTGAGGGCTTCCTCACATCTTGACGAACCATCAGCACTGCCATATTCGGAAGGTTCGGACGATATTGATAACCCGGCCGAGGGAGCCCCTGTGCAAGCAACGCCTACGGTGGAACCTACTACCGAACCAACTCCAACCCCTGTCCCGATTATGTTTACAAAAGGCGACCATCACGACGATATAATGGAAATCCAGCTCAGGCTCATGGGACTGTTCTATATGGATTCCGACGAGCCCACCGACTATTTCGGTCCTCAGACGGAGGAAGCGATAAAGGTGTTCCAGCGCAGGCACGAGCTTAAAATCACCGGAGTGATAGACAAGGTAACATACGACCTGTTAATGAGCTCAGGCGCTAAAAACTATATGGTAGGCTTAGGCGATGAAGGAACGGACGTAAAGGAGCTGCAGGAAAGGCTTTATGAACTCGACTACATCAGCGCTGTAACGGGCTACTTCGGCAGCGATACAGAGGAAGCAGTCAAAAAGTTCCAGGAGAAGAACAACCTTACTGTGGACGGCAAGGTGGGAGCGGAGACCAGGGAAGCGCTTTACAGCGAAAACGCCAAGGCAAACGCTCTTTCATACGGCACCCAAAGTCCCGAAGTTAAACAGTATCAGGAGATACTCAAGCGTTTGGGATATCTGACAACGGAGCCGGACGGAACGTATGGAAATGATACGGTGGCGGCCGTGAAACGCTTTCAGGAGCGCAACGGGCTGATCCCCGACGGTTATCTTGGACCTAAGACAAAGAAGCTGCTCCTCTCAGGCGACGCCCAGGCAAACGCCCTAATGATAGGTATGAGCGGAGACGATGTGGAGAACGTTCAGCGTCTGCTTAAAAAGTGGGGTTATCTCAATGAGAGCTCATGTACCGGATACTACGGTTCGGTTACGGAATACGCGGTAAAGGAATTCCAGCGCAGAAACGGCCTTTCGGTTGACGGCAAAGTCGGACGCCAGAGCATGAAGGTGCTCACAGGCGACAATGTAAAGGGACCCAGCTCCGGATATCAGGTAGGGGGCGGCAGCAGTAACGGCAACGGAGGAGACAACGGAGGAGGCGGTGGTGGCGACTCCAGCACCACTTCGAGCGTGGAACAGCTGATAAAGGTTGCCAGGACTAAGCTAGGAAGCCGCTACGTAAGGGGCGGAAAAGGGCCGAACACCTTCGACTGCTCAGGGTTTGTGTATTGGTGTCTTAACAAGGCGGGCGTATCACAGCCTTATCTCACCTCCCATGGATGGAGGAGTGTAACCCATTACAGGCGTATATCCTCCATGAACGATGTAAAGCGCGGTGATATTCTGGTGTTCAGGATGTCTTCCAGCCAAGGCCACGTAGGCATAGCGCTTGGCGGCGGGCGTATGATCGACGCTTCAAGCAACCTCGGCAAGGTAGTGGAACGCAGCCATACTACCAATTACTGGCAGAGATATTTCCTGTGCGCATACAGGGTATTCTAGCTTAAATAAGATCAGGCGCTTTAAAGCCACAGGAGAGGTCCTGTGGCTTTATCGTATCAAAAAGGTTACGGGTTTTGTCTCCCGTCCTTCGGGCTCCCGTGCGGCAAAACCTGCAAAAGCCAGTCTTCGTTTTCAAGCAGCTGTCAGTCTGTATTTATGGAGCGGGCCCCATACCCCGCCCAAGGGGACTTTTTGTAAAAAGTCCCCTTGGGAATCCCGAAAAACAGCGTTTGACTTTCATTGTTTGGTTTGTTTTTCATCGTTTGCTCCTAAGCTATCAAAAGGCTTTTGATGGATTTTAGTTTTTGGGAATGCATCCAAGTTATCTTTTCTGATTTTTGATGGATTGTAAAATTGAGGTTATACGCCTAAGCTTTTATCCCCTTCCGCATTTTTGGAGTTCTTAGAACCTTTTATCGCCATAGGCGATTCGCTTCATGCTGTACAGCACGAAGCGAGCTTAACCCGAAAAAGCCTGCCTTGGGTTGCAATCAACTATCAGGCTAGCTTTTGATAGATTATCTATTTAGGGGATACGCTCAAATTAGAGCCGCTCCTCTTTGCATTTTTTGGAGTTCTTAGAACCTTTTTTGCAAAAAAGGTTCTAAGCCGCCGGAGGCAATTCTAAAAATCCGTAATTTTGAGCCGCATGTACGGCCATAATTACACCTTATCTATATCCGATTGACCCGCTGCTTCCAAGCGCACGCCATTTTCTTTTTGCGGCGCGCTCATTGCTCCCTTGTATTTTTCAACAGCAACGCTTACCGCCCATCTCTGATGAGCTAAGAACAGCTTTTCATAGCAGTCGCCAGCGCTGAGCCATACAAGCTCATGGTTGGTCTCCGTAGGCTCCGCTACCTTGTCCAATATCTCTCCAAAATAAAAATAGGATATGCTGTGCATGTGGCGCTTAAAACGTACGGCATAATGATACCTTTCTGACCTGCATATAAGATCCCCAACCCTTACGTTTACACCCGCCTCCTCCATGCATTCACGCTTGACACAGTCAATATGGGACTCCCCCAGCTCCAATCCTCCGCCTAATAAGAAGTAACCCCTGGTTGTTTTTGCCATGGGGATTCTACCATTATTATCAAATGCTATGATATATATCCCTGTACGTTTGCCATAGCTTATGCCGGGCTTCTTCCTATCAAATAATCTATTTAAAATGGCCACGAAATCATTCCCCTGTTCTTAAGTCAATATACAAAAAGTATACCCCTTATCCAGGAATCAAGCAAGGCGCTTTCATAAGCTACAGGCAATGCTAGACTGCTATTAGTATTAGGCGGCAAATAGGGTTGATAGCTAAAGCCCCTGGCAAGCATGACTAATTATTAGAAAAGGACCGGCGCATTTTGCGCCGGCAGTCCCTCCGAAATGCTTTGCTTTTCAGCTATCGCAGCTTTGATATGGTAGTTCGGTTATCGTCTATTGTTTATACCATCGTTAATCCGTTTAACCCGCCTTCTCAGCGCCGAATACTGAATCAGCCATATTATTACGTAAATGCAGAAGAAGATGCCAAAGTACAATAATATTCCTTTCAGGTCATGGCTCATCCACCGGGTAAAGTAAGCGATTGGAAATGTTGCAACGGAGCATACTCCCAGATGAAGCGCAGTCTGTTTTAAAATGCTCCATTCCTCCATTTCCCAAATTACCGATGCGCCAGCCCATGCGGCGCCATAGATAAGCGATAAAACCGTCTGCAACAGCACAGCTCCCATTTCGCTGCCGCAATCCGTTATCAGTTCGGGTACCACGGCGTAATAACTGCCGTCATTAACCGTTAACGAGATGACGACCGTTATCACATAGCTAAGCGCCAATCCTAACGGAGCCCCTAAAATACACCTGAATAATGCCCTTTTTTTCATGCCAGTCACCTCATATTCCTAATACCTGTTTAATTCTTGCGACATAGCGCCTGGAAACATACGTAACCATTCCATTTGTCAGCCGAACACAAATCGTCCCTGCAAGGCTGAGGTCAAAGCCCTTAACCCTCTTGAGATTGATTATTTCCGAATTTGATATGCGCACAAAGCTGCCCTTATCCAGCCTGTTCTCCAATTCGTACAATCTTAATCGCAGCTGGTATTCGCCCTCATCGGTTACGGCATAAACCTTACCCTCCGACGCAACTATACGGTATATCTGTGATTGATCCATCGGTTCAGCCGTATCCGCACGAAAGCCTACGATTATATGCGGAGCGGTTTCGGACAACTTTTTCAGCACATCATTGATTTCGTCGGTCATCTTGTCGGTAACGATTACCACCTTTGGTTCGCTGCAGGTCGTATCAATCTTGACCTCAATTCGCATTACATCACCTCCTCGCCATGGAACCAGTATAGGAAAGATGAGGTTTGATTTCCACCGTTTATCCATAACCGGTCGATTTTTTATCATAGGTGGCAGACTGCACAGGTATACGGAGTTGAAATATAATGTAATTTCATTCTATATCTGCTACATCTCTATTTTCCCTTAATATGCAAGATACCGCCCATCAAACCTTGCGGGCGGTATCGCTTCAGCGGTTAATATTAAACCCAAGCCGTTAGTTTATAAAACGCTGATCCAAAGATCATGCTGTTTCAATCTGGGTTTACCAGCAAGCGCCTTAGCTCGTCCTCTTTTTTTAGCCGGAGAACCTCAGCCTCTTTTACCAACGGTTCACGCTTCAGCAGCTCTATCTGGTATTGCAGCTGTTCCAGGCAGGTCAGCGCCTTGCGGCGCTCACACCGCGAGAGCGGATGCCCGGTTTCTTCTTTGACTAAAGACCCGCCTCGCCTTCCGCCTGATATTTCTTTACCCAGTGCTTCGTATTGTGTGCTTTCGCGGCATGCCTTTTCACTCCTTTTTTTCTTTTTGGCACTTCAGTGACGGCCGGCGCCGCTTATTACATGAACGGGCCGCTAGTTTTTATGCTTTATAAGTCCTGCGGCTTTGGAAAGCTCCATAATGAGCACAGGTACAAGCGCAAGGCCCAAGCCCAGCAAATAAAGATTCAGGGGCAGCGATTCCAGTCCGAACACTATGGATAATGGTGTAAACATTACCAACGCTACCATTGCCAACGAAGCCAGACACGCTAGATTAAGCTTGCGATTGGTAAACACGCCGATTTTAAACAGGGAATGCTCCGAGCGCATGTTGAACGCCTGTATTACCTGGGATACCGACAGGGTCATAAAGGCCAGCGTTTGTCCTCCCGCCAGCGTTCCTGTCACGTTTTCGCCTACTCTGAAGCCTATAAGCGTTAATACCGCAAACATGAGCCCCTGAAGCACTATACGTACTCCCAAGCCGTTAGCGAATATCCCCTCGTCCTTAGGTTTAGGCCCCCGCTCCATTATATCAAGCTCGACCGGCTCCATACCAAGGGCTATAGCGGGCAGACTGTCCGTTACCAGATTGATCCACAGCAGCTGCATGGACAAAAGCGGCGACTTATGCCATAGTAGCATTGAACCAAATACCGCGATAACCTCTCCTATGTTCGTTCCCAATAAAAATCCGACGACCTTTTTAATATTGGCGTATATGCCGCGGCCCTCGCGCACCGCTTCCACTATTGTGGCAAAATTGTCGTCGGTGAGGGTCATATCCGCGGCGCCCTTTGCAACGTCGGTTCCGGTTATGCCCATAGCACAGCCTATGTCAGCCGCCTTAAGCGCCGGAGCGTCGTTTACTCCATCGCCTGTCATGGATACCACTTGGCCCTTTTTTTGCCAAGCCTTGACTATTCGTATCTTATTTTCGGGAGATACGCGGGCATACACGGATATATTCTCGACCTCGCGAGCAAGCTCAAGATCGTCCATTGCGTCCAGCTCGGCGCCTGTGATAGCCCTATCGCCATCCAGAAGTATTCCCAGCTCCTTAGCAATCGCGGACGCGGTGACCACATGGTCCCCCGTGATCATTACCGGCTTGATTCCGGCCTTGCGGCAGGTAGCCACGGCCTCCTTGGCTTCCGGACGCGGCGGGTCGATCATGCCGACAAGGCCAAGCAGGCTAAGGCCGTTTTCAAGTTCATCCGGAGACGGCTCCGCGGGCGCGCTTTCAACTTCTTTGTATGCCACCGCGAGCACGCGCAGCGCGTCCGCGCTCATAAGCTCGTTCATGCGGCGCGCCGCCTCCAAATCGCCGTTGACGCAACGGTTAGCCATCATGTCAAAAGCGCCCTTCACGATTACAATATTCCTGCCGTCGACAAGATTTACCGTGGTCATCAGCTTGCGGTCGGAATCAAACGGTATTTCCGCAAGGCGCGGAAAGCTTTTTTCCAGCTCTTCCTTGTACATCCCGTTTTTATGCGCCGCAAGCACGATTGCCGTTTCCGTAGGATCGCCTATATGCTGCTCCACGCCCCCGTTTACCGATACGGAGCCGTCGCAGCACAGGGTAGCAAGCTTGAGAAGCTCCCTAACGCTTTGAGTATTGCCGCCGCTTACATCCTCAACACATTCCGCGCCGTCGACATAGGCTTTTACAAGCGTCATGCGGTTCTGGGTGAGCGTTCCGGTTTTATCCGAGCATATTATGGACGCGCTTCCCAGGGTTTCAACAGCCGGCAGGCGCCGTATTATAGCGTTTTTCTTTACCATGCGCTGAACTCCTATGGACAGCACTATTGTCACTATCGCCGGAAGCCCCTCGGGAATGGCTGAAACCGCCAGCGATACCGAGGTCATAAAGATATCAAGCGCTGGAATGCCGTTTGCAAGCCCTATGATAAAGATTACGCTACAGGCTGCCAGCGCTACAATGCCAAGATATTTTCCTAGTTTAGCCAGCTTTTTCTGCAAAGGGGTCTGCATATCAGCCTCCCCGCTAAGCATATCGGCTATCCTGCCCATCTCGGTGTTCATGCCCGTTCCTGTAACAACGGCAGTACCCGTTCCATATGTAACGCTGCATCCAGAGAATACCATATTGTCCCTGTCTCCCAAAGGCGCCTTCTCGTCTACAAGGGCTTCGGCATTCTTTTCCGACGGCACCGACTCGCCCGTAAGGGCCGATTCCTCGGATTTAAGCCCAGCGCTTCGGATTAGCCGCGCGTCCGCGGGTATAAAATCGCCCGCCTCCAGCCGTATAATATCACCCGGCACAAGCTGCGAAGCCGCTATCAGCTGTTCCCGGCCGTCGCGTATTACCCTGGCGTGGGGCGCGGACATGTTTTTCAACGCATCAAGGGCCTTCTCAGCCTTGCTTTCCTGCAATACGCCCATTATGGCGTTTAAAACGACGATCAGCAGGATCAGAGCGGGTTCAAAGAACTCATGGCCGCCTCCGCCCGTTGTGCAGGCGATAACAAAGGAAACAACGGCCGCCGCAATTAGAATAAGGATCATTACGTCCTTAAACTGGTCAAAAAAGCGCTGCAGGACGGTCTTTTTCTTTTTTTCCTCCAGCTTGTTTTCCCCATGCTCAATTAACCTTTGTTGGGCCTGATCCCCTGTGAGGCCTGTTTCCGGATTGGTCTTAAATCCACTTAATATATCGTCTTTGTCTTCGCTGTGATATTGCAACGATTATTTTCCTCCTTAATCTCGAATAGTTCCATTATAACAGCTAGTAAGGCGGGATTCATTGGACAATAAAGCGGAACGTCAAAAATTTTCCCTCACAGCGCTGTTTATTACATTTTTGGACAATAATACAAATCTGTCCTAAAGCGGGCGGATGTAAACTTAGCTTATGCACCCATCGTGTCAAAAAAACGGCCGCAGCCAACCCCCGGTTTTTTTGACAGTCTGCGGGCATAAACTTAGCTTATGCACTGAAAACCATGAATACGCACTATAAGCGCGGGGGAGTGAAACAAACCATACGCTATAGAGGCCTTAGGCCGTTTGCGTTTATCACAAGAGCCGGTTCCTCGAGCCGGCGGGAGCCCTCCAGGCTATAAAAATCCGGCAAAAGCGCTTTGAAAACTTTAAAGCGCAGCCGCTCTGCAACGGCCCGCTGAGCGTTACTTTTCAGCCACTATTATGTTGGTGCTTCCCTCGCGCCAAACATTATCAACCCTTTGAAACCCTGCCTCCCTTAAAAGCATAAGCTGATTCTCCACCGTACATGGGGTGTCAAAGTGATAAAATTCACCATCCGGAATATTCTGTTTTGCACGGAGCCTTGCGTTTTTCGCATAGAGCGCGTCCTCCTCGGCCTGTGTCAACACCATATAGTCGCACTCTATATACAGCCCTTTGGGCGTCAGCGCGTTCCATACCGCTTCGTACACCGAAACCTTTTCACCATGCGTCATATGATGCATGGTTTCAAAGGAAATTGCCGTATCATATTGCCCAAAGCCAAAATCCCTGCCAATATAACTGCCCTCAATCAGGATAATATCCCTGTCTGGATACTTTTCCCTCAATTTTTTGAGCATCTCACTGGACAGGTCAACACCCGTCACTGAGATGTCGGGAAACCTTTGGAATATCCTCCCGAGCTCCAGTCCTGTACCGCAGCCCAAATCCAGCAGCTTCCTTGCTGTATCCGGAATCAGTTCGGCAAGCTTAATATATCCGTTTTTGCATCCCTCGACATTATTGATCATGTGCTCGTCATATGTATCAATTCGCTTTGCAAAAAAGTCGCTCATGCGCTCTAGTTCCATGTTGTATATCTCCGAAAGTTTTATTTGGATCCGAATTAAAGCCTTGATGCTTTACGTCTATGAAATATGCGCCTACAGGCCCTGCTGAATCAGCCAGATCTTCATCATAAGCCTTTGGGGCAGCACCTTCGCCAGCGTGTGACAAAACTTCACATAAGCCCCATATACGGATATATCCCTCCCCCTTTTCGCGTCGGACAGGGCCTTCTTGGCCACCTTGCCCGGCGTTACCATTCCCGCAAATTTTCTTGGAGCCTTTTTTGCCCCCACCCTTGCCCGGTCAAACAGGTCGGTGTCCATCCACCCAGGGCATACTGCCGTAACGGTTATTCCTCTTTCCTTAAGCTCAATGTTAAGGGCTCTTGAATAATTGCGGACAAACGCCTTTGTCGCGCCGTATATATTCAAATAGGGCAGCGGCTGAAACGCGGACTGTGAAGCAACGTTGAGCATCCTGCTCCCAGCGCTCATATATGGGATGCATACAAGCCCCATTGCCACCACTCCCCCGCAGTTGAGGTCAATCATATTTACCGATTCCAGAACGCTTATATCCGAATACGCGCACAGCTTGGCAAAGCCCGCATTATTGATGAGATACGAAATCTCCGGCTTCTCCTTATCTAAAACCTCCTTAAAGCCCAGGATAGCCTTAGTGTCGGAAAGGTCTATCGAAAAGGTTTTTATCTTCTCTCCAAAATCGGCCTTCAGTTGATCGAGTTTAGCCTGATTGCGGGCTATGGCCCAAATCCCGTCGATTTCTCGGTCCGCTGACAGCAGCCTTGTAAATTCCCTTCCAAAGCCGCCGCTTGCTCCCGTTATCACCGCTATTCTTTCCGCCATTGCCATATGTACCCTTTCTCACTTTTACATGGATTAAGCATTTATCAAGCTATTATAGGCTGAAACACTCTAAATAAGAGTATACCCTCTCTCAGCCCCTCAAAGAGGCGTTATACATTAAAACGCAGCCCTCACCGTATGGGTTTGTAACCAATACGCGCCTCCTTGTCCGTAGCCTCCAGTCTGAAAATAACCGGCCTAAGGCCGTCATTGCAGCTGCATATGGCCACGCCTGGCATTCTTATCCAGTCTCCATAGTAGAAAACGCCGTTTCCAGCTCCATGTGCAAGCGCAAAGACATACTGATAGATCGCCTTCCACGCTTCATCGCATAAGCCATCCGGTTTAGCGTAGTCCGCGTAAAAAACCTGTCCTGTTTTATGCATAGGGCAGGCTGTCAAGCCATGAGCCCCATATTCGTGTGCAAGTTCTTCATCCAACGTAGTCTTAAGCACCGTAATCCTGACCCTTTTCACGGTTTTAACCTCCTTTGGCAACGCTAATGGGATTCGCCATAGCTAAAGTGCAATAGCCGCCCCTCTATCACGCCCTTTAAATCCGTGTTAAAGGGTCTTTCACGCCGCTATTATTGCTTGATAATCGGCTGACAGATAGGACAGTAATAGATGGAACCCCCCAGATACGTTTCCTTTGTTATTTTACCGCCGCATTTAGGGCATCCGGAAGCAAGGGTGTTTCTTGACAGGCATACCTTATAGCCGCCTTGACGCCCGTAAATGTCCTTTTCGGTATCGCGCCCTCCGTGCGCGGCCATATTGCGCAGGACCTCTATAACACAACGGAGCAGATTGTCCTTCTCCAGATCCCTAAGCGTACTTATCTTACGCTTAGGGTTAATACCGGACTCGAGCAGAATATCCTGCAATACCCCGTTGCCAATTCCGGGGAATCGCTGTTCAGCAGCAAGAAACGCCTTCACGCTGAGACTGGGCTTGCTTTCGTCAAGCAGCCTGTAAAAACGCTCTTTAAACCGGTCTGAAAACGGTGAGACCGCCCGTCTGCTCTTGAGGTAATATTCATTATCATAGCTTCCGTTATGCAGAATGATTCCGCCGTACATCGCAACGGTGAACACCAGCGCCTTGCCGTCTTCAAATTCGATCAAGAGCTGGTAGTCCCTGGGAACCTTTACGGACGGCATAAGCCTGACGTTAACGCCGTCATTAAAGCATAGCCGGTAGCCGTTATCAAAGGCGATTTCGACAAAAATCCCAAATCCCTCCGCTGTTGCCGCCCTTACCCCTCTTAACGCAGCGTCGTATCCGGCAGGGTCTCCATTGAACCAGCAGAATTTGTGCGCCTTTGACGGAGGAAGAACCCGGCTTGCCACGCTGCCCGCTATCCCATTGCGCAGCTGCTCGGAAATGGTCAATACCTCTGGATACTCCAACATAAACAACCCTCCATCTATGGATATAGTCATTATATCATGTAGGATGCTATTCATATCAGATTAAACTAAAATAGTGCTTGGGTTTGATAAGAGTATAACACGGCCTTCCGGTTTAGGCGCAGCTGTATATATGAATGCGTTTTCGCTTAACATGTCTTTATTGAATCTCTTCTTAATTGATCAAATATCTGAGTATTAATAAGGAATGGCATAGTCTCTACTTTTAAACAGCCTGCTGAGAAGTATCACAAACAGCAAACGGTATCCCTGACACGTTGTGAAATCAGGACAGGCGGGAAATGCCGCAACTGCTACGGGCATTATTCAGAGCCTCAGGGACGCCTGAGCTTTAAGAGCCGCTAAACAAAACCTATAGAGTTAAAGACCTGGCACGGAGCGGCGAGGCGCAAAAGTGAATCCTAGGGCACGGCAAAGAAAATGCTGCGCGCAACTCTGGGTACGGGCGGTATCCTTCAAATGCCGCTCGTTTGCGTATCATCTGAGTTGTGGGGAGACGAATTGGTTCTGCAGTAAAGGGCACGGCTGGTAGCGATTGTGGCCAGGGTGTCGCCCAGCTGTGTAAACGCTGCGGCCGTGATTGCAAGGTCGTCGTCGGATAAGTTTTCGGCAAGCGCATTTGCAATCACGGTTATGTTCATTGATAGCTCACATGGATTCATGGGTTTCACCTCCGTATCATGTTTATGCGGGTAATAGGGAAGCTGTGAATAAGATTCTTAGTGAGGAATACGAGGGCTTGCCAAACAAAAACGCAATAGCAGGTCAGGGCTTGCTGGGTATGACGGACCGTTTCCTTAATAAAACGAAGCACTCACTCTTATCAATATTCATGTTTGCCATTGGAGCTTTATTAATATAGGGCCGATAACATTCCATGGTATGTTGCAAATCAGCACCCTGTAAGATCTATAGGTATGCGCGATCCTCATGGTTTGGAGTCCTGTTTTCAATTTATATGCCGCTAAACTGAAGAGGCCGCAGCAAATGGATTTGCTGCAGCCTCTTTCAAAGGGGGGC
>UQXE01000015.1 GCA_900544965.1 uncultured Eubacteriales bacterium
CCCCACGAATCCAGCCTGATAGCCGCTTGCGGCCGATGGCTGGCTTTTATGGGTTAAACCCGCATAGTGCTGTACAGTACTATGCCAATCGCCTATGGCGGTAATGGGTTCTAAGAACTCCAAAAAATGCACAGGAAATGATCTTAGACGTATCATCCTGATTTTACAATCCATAAAAAATCAGCAGCATGTACAGTGATTTTTGATACCTTAGGAGCAAACGATGAAAATCCAAACACTAAAAGTCAAACGCTGTTTTTCGGGATTCCAAAGGGGACTTTTTACAAAAAGTCCCCTTTGGCGGGGTTTGGGGCGGAGCCCCACGAATCCAGCCTGATAGCCGCTTGCGGCCGATGGCTGGCTTTTATGGGTTTTACGGCTAAAGTAAAAAAAGAGCCGGGATCCCCGGCTCCTTATCGCTAACTAAATTTAACTTTAAAGATTACTCATCTTCTCCTGCGTCAAAACCCGAAAACAGGGATGCAAGCGAGGTTGTGGCCTGTTCGACCGGCGGAAGTTCGTAATCCGCGTCTTCACGGCGCGGACGGCGCTCACGCTCGGGCCTCTGCTCATTGTTTCTCGGTTCGCTTGACGGGCGCTCACGGCGTTCCCTGTGCTCTGGGGCTGTACGCTCACGCGGAGCGGAAGGCTGCTGCTGTTTTTGCTGCTCTATCTGAGCCCTTCTGTCTGCTCTCTCACGCGCCATCTTAGCCCGCTCTTCGCGTTCTTTTGCCAGCTCGGCTACCAGTTCAGGGTTTTCCTCAAGTATTACGTCGCGGCGGCTTAGGCTTATACGCTTCGCCTCGGGATTGACCTCAAGAACCTTACAGCGCACCATATCGCCTACGTTCAGCTCATCTTCAACCTTCTGTACGCGTCTCGCGCCAACCTGCGATATATGTATAAGTCCGTCAATGGTAGGCTCAAGCGCTACAAACGCGCCGAAATCCACTATGCGTACTACCTTCCCCTCGACAATGCTGCCTACCGGATACTTTTCAGCCGCCATTGTCCACGGTTTTGGTTGAAGCTGCTTGTACCCCAGGGAAATACGCCCCTTTTGCGAATCCACGTTAAGAACCAGCAATTCTACTTCCTGGCCAGCGCGAAGCACGTCTGACGGATTTTTAACCCTTCCCCATGCTACATCCGTTACGTGTATGAGGCCGTCCACCCCGCCTATATCCACAAATGCGCCATAGTTTGTAAGCCTGCGCACAGTGCCTGTTACCTTCATGCCGGCCTTAAGGGTTTCAAACTTTTCCTTCTTCGCCTGCTCCGCTTCCTCCATCAGCACTTGCTTATGGGATGCGACTATGCGCTTGCGGCTACGGTCAATCTCAATTATCTTGAGCTTGAGAGGCTTTTTAACAAAATCCTGTATGCTTTCAACATATTTAGTTGAAAGATGTGAGGCGGGAACAAATGCCCTAACGCCATCGATAGTGGCTATAAGCCCTCCCTTGACAACCTCTTTTCCTATACCGTCATAGATTTTGTTCTCGGCCTCAGGATCCTGGATAAGCCTATCCCAAAGCCTCTTGTTCTCAACGTTTTTACGGGAAAGCAGTACATTGCCCTCTCCGTCGTTTACCTTGAGCACCTCTACCTCTATAACGTCGCCAATCTTTAGCATCTCTGCCGGATCCACGGTGTCGTCATGGGAAAATTCGCTTCGCGGAATGAACCCGTCTGACTTGTAACCTATATTCACACAGACCTCGCCGTCAACGATCTGAACCACGGAACCCTTGATTAACTGTCCGTTTCTTATGCGTACAAGAGTTTTCTCAAACGCTTCGGCAAACGAGGATTCGGCCGTGTCGGCCTGAGCCTGGTCCGGCTCTGTGACAATAGGTTCAGTCGATGCAGCGGGTTCCGCTGCGGTGGGTTCTGTGACGGTAGCTGTATCTTCAGCTTTTACCTCACTGACCTGCTCTTTCGGGCATTCAGCCATCGTCTTTTCCATTTCGCTCATTCTGGTTATAACCTCCCTAATCATCCGATGAGGCGTTGACGCGCCTGCAACAACACCTATTATATCATTACAATCAAACTTTTCAAGTACAAGTTGACAAGGTTTTGCTATTGATTGTACTTTTTTGCCATGTTTTTTGCAAATATCGGCAAGTTTTTTTGTATTCGAGCTGTTAGAGCCGCCTATCACTATCATAGCGTCGCATATTTTGGACAGCCGCTCGGCCTCCTCCTGGCGCTTTACTGTAACGTCGCATATCGTATTGAACACATCAACATCACAAAACCTCCGTTTCATCTCCTCGGCGATAGCCTTATACGCTTCAACGGAAAAGGTGGTCTGCGCTACCAGACATACATTCTTAAATCCATCGGGCAATGCTTTTAACTCGTCGGCTGTTTTTACGAAATAAGCGCTGTCTTCGCACCATCCGTTTATCCCGATCACCTCTGGATGTTTTTTTTCTCCCGCTATTATAATGATGTGTCCTTTTTTGTATTCGTTTGACACTACTTGGTGTATCCTTCTTACAAAGGGACAAGTGGCGTCAACTACTACGATCTTCATCGCTTCACATAATTTATATATTTCAGGAGGCGCTCCATGCGAACGTATAACGAGCACGTCCCCTGCTTTGAGCCCCTCTACGCTGTCTACCGGAAGTACACCTTTTTCTTTAAGGTCGTCTACCGCATCCTCGTTATGCATGAGCTCGCCATATGTGAATACCCTGCCATGCTCGGCGGCCGCAGCCATTGCAAGGTTAACGGCACGCTCTACACCAAAGCAGAATCCCGATTCATTCGCGGCTATTATCTTCAAGTTTTGCCTCCAGCTCTATGCGAAGCGCATCTATTGAATCAGAAATTTCATCAGTGACTACGTCAACAAGAATTGACTTTTTCGTATTTGCTGCTATGTCGTTTATATCAATGGGGGTTCCCACCGCCATCTTGGGCCTTCCCGATCTGAAGCTGTCCGGATGAATATATATTGGTATTATTGGCGCTCGTGAGCGCACTGCAAGAAACGCCGTCCCCTTTTCAAAGCTATCCATCCGTCCGGTGATTGAGCGTTTGCCCTCTGGAAATATTCCAAAGATTTTTCCTTTGTCCAAAACCTTCATCGCACGCTTAAGCGATTGAAGGTCCGCGTTTTTCCTATCAACGGGGAAGGAAAGCAGCGAGCGCAGTAACAGCGCTATAAGCTTATTTGAAAACAGTTCCTTCTTAGCCATAAAGTGTATATTTCTAAAGGATATTATGGCCAAAAGCACAGGATCAAGCATGGAGGTATGGTTCGACGCAAAGACCGCCTTGCCCTTAACAGCCAGGTTTTCCTTACCTATTATCATCGGCCTCCATAATAACCATAACAGCGGACCGATGGTGTATTTCAGGATAATGTAAAGCATGTGGCTACCGTCCTATTGCGTCCAGCATCAGGTTGATAACCGCTTCCGCGGTCATATTTGTAGTATCTATAAGTATTGCGTCGTCCGCCCTCTTCAAAGGAGCAAACTCCCTTGTGGAATCCACCCTGTCACGGTTCGCAATTTCACGCTCTATGTCCTCGTAGGTCCTTCCCCCATCCGTCCCGGAGCGCCTTAGGTCAAACATTCTTCTTCTTGCCCGCTCCTTTACATCGGCTGTGATGTAAAACTTAAACTCGGCGTCGGGCAAGACATACGACCCTATGTCCCGTCCATCCATTATTATGCTGTTCCTTTCAGCTATCCCACGCTGAAGCTCAACCAGCTTTACCCTGACCTCCGGTATCGTTCCTATATCAGAGGCTGCCTTTGATACATCCTGCGTCCTAATCTTATCCGTAATATCCACGCCGTCTAAAAATACGCGCTGAACTCCCGCGCAAAACACAACGTCGATATCGGTGGAGGCAATCATCGGCGCTATCCTATCCCTGTCTGCCGGGTTAATCCCCAAGTCAAGCGCTTTCTTGCCGGCAGCCCTGTACATCGCTCCCGTATCAAGGTGCATTATTCCGAGCCTTTTCGCCAGCGATTTGGCTATGGTGCTCTTTCCCGCGCCGGCGGGGCCGTCTATAGCAATGCTGAGGTATTTCTGTTGCATATGTCTCCGTTCAGTCTATCGATTTTCCGGCGAGATAACCGGTTGAAAACGCAATCTGCAGGTTGAAACCGCCTGTAAACGCGTCAACGTCAATCAGTTCTCCGGCAAAATACAGGCCCCGTACGATCTTCGACTCCATTGAGGACGGGTTTATATCCCTGACGCTTACCCCGCCCCTGGTTACTATAGCTTCATCGAGGGATAATGTACCGCTTACGGTAAACGGAAGGCGCTTTATAAGCTCTATCAAAGCCATCCGCTGACCCCTTGTAATGTCCGCTACAGACGTTTCCTGCCCTAAGCCGCTTAGATCAATAATAACAGGAATCAGGCGTTTGGGCAACAGATCCGTAAGCGCGTTTCTAAGCTGCTTGTTTTTGTACTTTTCAAAATCTCTCAATATACGCCTGTCCAGCTCGTCGGAAAGAAGGCCTGGCTTTAGATCGATATAACACCTTATACCCTCTGGCGAATCCGCGATTATGCTGCTTAGCGTCAGCACAAGCGGCCCCGTAACGCCGAAGTGCGCAAACAGCAGCTCGCCCAATTCAGAGTATATGTCTTTTTTCCCATTCTGGGCGGTTAATGTAACATTCTTTAACGTTAAACCCATCAGCTGCAGGGGCCATTCTTCCTCTGTCCTTAGGGGTATGAGCGCGGGCTTAGGCGGATTGACGCTATGGCCCAGGCTTCTGGCAAACTCGTATCCGTCCCCGGTAGAGCCGGTGCTTCGATAGCTTGCTCCCCCCGTCGCCATTATCACCCTGTCAAAGGCCGCTTGAACGCCGTTGACGGATAATGCAAATGAACTATCAGCATTATAGTTTATCGATTCTATACGGGAATTAAGCTCCATTTTAACGCCGCACGCCGTCGCGTGGTTTGTAAGCGCACGGATTACGTCGCTTGATTTATCGGACTCGGGAAAAACCCTGTATCCTCTTTCCAGTTTTGTTTTTACACCCAGCCCATTGAGCAATTCCACTATATCTTGATTTGAAAACGCGCTGAACGCGCTGTGCATAAACCTAGAGTTTCTTGGAATGTTGCTAAAAAACTCTTCAGTTTGCGTCATGTTTGTTATATTGCACCGGCCCTTGCCCGTAAGGTACAGCTTTTTGCCTGTTTTCTCGTTTTTCTCAAACAGGGTTACGGCATGGCCGTTTTCCGCCGCAACCGCGGCTGCAAGCATCCCGGCTGGCCCGCCTCCTATTACTGCCACGGTGCTCATATGTCTGTTCCCTCCATTGAGGCTCGAAGTTCCGATATACGCGAATCCATGGTTAAGTCGGTGGTCAATGGGGTTATCGTTATATATCCCCGCTGGGTCCAGCTCCAGTCGTCGTCTTTGCTGTAGTCTTCAAGCTTTGAAACCTCTGTTGAAGGAACCCAATAATAGCGCCTTCCGAAGGGGTCGGTCCTCTCAATATAAACGCGCTCATATTCCCTGCGCCCCAGCCTTGTCACCTTTAGCCCCTTTATACTGCCCTTATCTACATCTGGTACGTTTATGTTTGCGACAAAATCGCAGCCTAAGCCATTTCTATACAGCCTTTCACTTATTTTTCTTACTGCTTCCGCCGCCGTCTCAAGATGCTTTGGGGAAAACGAAGTTAAGGAAGCCGCAATGGAAGGCACGCCTAGAATAGCGCCCTCGATTGCGGCTGACACGGTTCCAGAATACATAACGTCGGCGCCCCTGTTTGCGCCTATATTGATGCCCGATATCAAAAGGTCGGGCTTAGCGTCTAGATTGCCTATCGCCAGTTTTACGCAGTCCACGGGAGTGCCGTTAACAGCATATGTGGGTACGCTGTCAAGACCGTATCCAATATCAACCCGCCGGCATCTGAGCGGCGACATCAGGGTGAAGGAGTGCCCCGCCCCGCTGCGCTCCACATCCGGAGCTGCAATGAATAATTCGTGCCGTTTCATCAGCTCAACCGCCATAGCACGAATTCCCGGTGAATAAACCCCATCGTCATTAACAAGTAGAATGCGCATTTAAAACTCCATAAGAAAAATTGTTACTAAAATTATATCAGATTTAGCTATTCCTATCAAACGCTTATGCCCTGATTTTTTTGCTGTCAATACCCGATTATAGCTCAAGCCGGGTATTTCGCATACCCGGCTTAAATAATTACATAGTACCCGTTTATTCGGTCAGATCCTCTACATAGAGCTCTCTTGTCACATCCGCCTCTGTCGCATCGGAGGATTTGCCTCTCCGCTCCTCAAAAAACTTTGTGGCAACCTGCGGAAAAAGGGCGTAGCTCAGCACATCCTCCTCGCAGGCGGCGTACTCGGCTATCTCATTTGCACATTTTTTAAATTCAGGCTCAAGCAAATCGGCGGGACGACAGGTTATTACCTTTTTATCTCCTATCGCCTTTTTGCGTACTTCCTCGTTTACAGGAGCGGGCAGCTTTCCATATTCGCCGGCAAGGACGGCCTTTGACTCCTTTGTAAACATCTTATATCGCTCTCCGGATATCACATTTAAAACCGCTTGCGTACCAACGATCTGGCTTGTTGGCGTAACGAGCGGCGGATAGCCAAAGTCTTTGCGCACCCGAGGGATTTCTTCCAAAACATCATAGTATCTATCCTCGGCGTTAGCCTGCTTAAGCTGTGAAATAAGGTTTGAAAGCATTCCACCGGGAACCTGATACATCAGAATATTGGTATCCACCCTCATGGCCTTCTCATTTAAAAATCCATCCTTTTTAAGCCGCTCCGCCACGCCCAAAAAGTACTTTGAAGCTTGGGCAAGCTTGGCAAGGTCAAGCCCTGTGTCATGTTCAGTTCCCCTTAAGGTGGCGACCAGCGGCTCCGTAGCCGGCTGTGAGGTTCCGTTGCCCATTGCGGAAAGCGCGCAGTCCACTATATCAACCCCTGCCTCCACTGCCATAAGGTAGGTCATATCTCCGGTTCCCGCGGTATTGTGTGTGTGCAGATGAATCGGGACGCTTACCTCTGACTTTAGGCGCTTTACAAGCGAGTATGCGTCAAATGGAAGCAGCAGGTTTGCCATATCCTTTATGCATATGACATCCGCGCCCATATCGACAAGGTCCTTTGCAAGCTTGACAAAGTAATCCTCGTTATGGACGGGGCTTACGGTGTAGCTTATGGCAGGCTCGCATATGCCGCCGTATTTTTTTGTGAATTTTATTGCCGACTCAAGGTTTCTTATATCGTTGAGCGCATCAAAAATCCTGATTACGTCAATTCCGTTTTCTATTGCCTTCTCGCAGAACTTTTCCACGATATCGTCCGCGTAATGCTTATACCCAAGTATATTTTGGCCCCTGAAAAGCATTTGAAGCTTAGTATTTGGCAGGTGCTTCCTCAGCGTTCTCAGACGTTCCCACGGGTCTTCGTTCAAGAATCTAAGGCAGCTGTCAAAGGTCGCCCCTCCCCAGCACTCCAACGACCAGTAGCCTATACTGTCCAGCAGCTCACATGCGGGGAGCATCTCTTCAATCCGCATGCGCGTAGCGGCCAACGACTGGTGGGCGTCCCTGAGGATTGTATCGGTTATCATAAGCCTATGCTTGCTATTGCTGTTGGCCGGCTTATCATTTTTCTGTGTCATGTTAAGACCTCCTTATGGACTGGTCAGCTAAATATCGACAGGAACACGCCCGCCGCTATAGCAGACCCAATAACACCCGCGACGTTTGGCCCCATAGCGTGCATGAGAAGGAAATTCCTCGGGTTTTCCTTCTGGCCTACGGTCTGCGAAACCCTCGCCGCCATTGGCACGGCTGAAACGCCGGCCGAGCCTATGAGCGGGTTTACCTTTTCCTTCAGGAAGAGGTTCATTATCTTGGCTATTATGACGCCGCCCGCGGTACTGCATACAAACGCGAATACGCCTATCAGCATTATCCGCAGGGTGTCCCACTGCAGGAAAACGTCCGCGCTTGCCTTGGAACCAACGCACACGCCAAGAAAGATCGTTACTATATTTACCAGCTCGTTCTGTGCGGTTTTGCTGAGCCGGTCTACAACCCCACTCTCTTTAAGCAGGTTCCCCAGCATCAGCATGCCAATCAGGGAAGCGGCGCTTGGAAGCAGCAGCACAACGAAAATTGTAACCATTATAGGGAATATTATCTTTTCCTTTTTAGAAACGGGACGAAGCTGCTTCATTACTATCTGGCGTTCTTTTTTGGTTGTAAACAGTTTCATAATCGGAGGCTGAATCACCGGAACCAGCGCCATATACGAATATGCCGCGATCGTTATCGTACCAATCAGCGTAGGATATAGCCTGCTGGTAGTAAATATCGTGGTAGGACCGTCAGCTCCTCCTATTATTCCTATAGACGCCGCAGCCTCAGCTGGGAATCCAAGCGCAAGAGCAAGCAAAAACGCAAGGAAGATGCCTATCTGAGCGGCAGCACCCAAGATAAGGCTTTTAGGATTTGCAATCAATGGGCCAAAATCGGTCATCGCGCCCACGCCAAGGAATATAAGCGCGGGATATATGCCGAGTTTTACGCCGTAGTCCAGATAATACAGTAACCCGCCTACATTGTTGTTAAACTCCGACGGGGGGTCCAAAAGTCCGGCTCCAGGAAGGTTTGCCAAAAGCATTCCAAAGGCTATCGGCAAAAGAAGCAGCGGTTCATATTTTTTGACAATGGCAAGATACAGAAGAAAGCACGCTACGGCTATCATTATCAGCATCTTCCAGTTTCCCCCCTGGAACAGCAAGGCAAATCCGGTTCCGGAGAAAAATTCACTTATAGCTTCCATAAATATGTTACCCCTCTATGCATTTAGCGTCATAAGGCATCATCCAATTACAATCAAAAGTTCTCCCGACTCTACAGACGCGCCTTTACTGACCCTGACGTCTGTGACCTTTCCATCGACCGGAGCAAGTATCTCGTTTTCCATCTTCATAGCTTCCAGCACCAACAAAACATCTCCTGAACGCACATTATCTCCGCTCTTTACGCGCACGTCGACTATTGTGCCCGGCATTGGCGACGTAATGCTCTCCTTGCCTCCAGCAACCGGCGCCGATGCCGCTGGTTTTGACGGCGCGGACGCTTTCAAAGGCTCAGAAGCGGTTTTGTTTTCTGAAACATTGCTGCCCTGGACGAACTCCTCGACCTCAACTTCATATTTGGTTCCGTTTACGTTTACTGTAAACTTACGCATTTTTAATATCCTCCAGCTAATCTTTTTATCTCACAGCAAAAACCGGCCTATTGCACACGCTTGATTGAGCGTATGCGCAGACCGGACATATCCGTCCCCATGTATACGGCCAGCGCGGCCGATATGGCGGCTATAACTTCGCGCCTCCGCGGACCGGCAAGCAATTCATCTTCACTTTTTAAAGACGTCTCACCTTTTTCCACGCCCGAATCAGCCTTTGATCTTTTATCCTTTACCGCCGCTCCCATAAGCTTTACCAACAATATCAGAGCCGCCAACCCAATGAAAACTGTGGCGACTCCCAATAATGTAACCAGCCACGGATTGCCGCCAATACTGGATCTGGCAATTACGCCGCTAAACACGCTCATAATTACGCTTCCCATCTATAGGGTTCCTCCTGAGCTATTGGATTTTTATTAAAATAGGCGGATATCGCATCCTCTCCCAATTATTTATTATTCGGCATTATCTCCTTTGTTCCTGCTCCAACCCAAACATGAAAATTATATATTTATTTGTTTAAAACGAGCTTGCTAAGAGACTCAACTTCTTCCCTGGTTAGATATCTCCAATCGCCGCTTTTTAGTCCGCCCAAACGCAGGTTTCCAAGCCTGACCCTCCGTAATCTTAAGGTTTTATGGCCTATAGCGTCCAGCATCCTCCTCACCTGACGGTTTCTCCCCTCATGAATGGTGATGTAAAGTTCTGTGTTTTCCTCATCAAGCCGCCTTATTCCGTCAACGCGCGCCGGCGAAGTAATTCCATCATCCAATAGCACGCCCTTCTCCAGCGTTGCCCTATCCTCATCGCTTATTATTCCGCCGCAGATCACCCTATATGTCTTATCTATCATTCGGCTTGGATGCATTATGCCGTTGGCCAGCTCGCCGTCGTTTGTGACCAATATCAGACCTTCCGAATCAATATCCAATCTGCCAACATTATATAGCCTGTATGGAAGAGCTTTAAAAACGTCCATAACCGTCTTCCTGCCCTCCGGATCGCTTGCCGTGCATACCATACCTCTGGGCTTGTTAAACATTATAGTTACCTTTTGCCCCACTATATATATAGGCGCTCCATCAAGCAAAACATTATCCTTGTCAGGTTCCACGCGCATGCCAATGGCCGCAACGCGGCCATTGACGCTAACCCTGCCTTGGGATATTATCTCTTCACACTTCCGCCTTGACGCCACACCCGCGTCAGCCATAAATTTCTGCAATCTCATTCGCAGCCTCCAGTTGCTCATACTGCTTGCAGATTAACGCAAATTTATCTTCCCGTCAAGACTCCTAAAAGCATATTAAAATAATCCTCTAATCCCCATGCTTCTATATCCTCCGTTGCCACAAGAGGCTCTGCGGCCACTAACCTGGCGTCGTCCCATAATTCCAGCCTTCCTATCTCGGTACCCTTTTTCACTGGCGCATCGACCTGCCTAGGTATTACAATCCTTGTTTTAAGCAGCGCCCCCTCCTCAATTTTTACCGGTACAACTATATCCTTGCTGACAGTAACAGAAACCAGGCCTTTAGAGCCCTTATTAACCTTGACCCTGGCAACCGGATCTCCGGTCTTGACCAGCCGCGACATGCAAAATGCCTCAAACCCATAGTCCAGCATATCCATTGATTCAGGAAAGATATCGGGAGAGTTCAGCACCACGCCTATCAGCTCCATATCCGTTCTCTTTGCGGAAAACACCAAACATTTTCCAGCGGCTTTAGTATATCCTGTTTTTATCCCGTTTCCGCCTTCATACTGCCATAGTATCTTATTTTTGCTTTTCAGCGTGCGCTTTACGTTGCCTGTTTCCGTGTTATAATATGGGGTAGCCGCGATTTCCCTGAAGGTTTCATTGTTCATTGCTTCTCTGGCTATTGCCGCTAGGTCGAACGCGCTTGTATAATGCTCCGGATCATGCAGACCGTTTGGCGTGACAAAATGAGTATTCGTCAATCCAAGGCTTAAAGCGCGTTCGTTCATTAGATCCGAAAAGCCTTCTATAGAACCTCCGATATGTATCGCAATGGCTATTGCGGCGTCATTTCCTGAGTTGAGCATAAGCCCGTAAACCAGGTCCCTTAGGCTGAGCTTCTCATTTTTCTGGATATACATGCTTGACCCTTCAACGCCGTAAGCCTCAGACGCCGTGGTAACAATATCGTCAAGGTTGCCTCTTTCAATAGCTATCAGGGCTGTCATTATCTTGGTTGTGCTCGCCATAGGAAGCCGCTGATGGGCGTTCTGCCCAAAGAGCACCTTTCCAGTGCTCTGCTCAATCACTATGGCAGCCTGAGACTCTATCGGCGGCTCCGAGATCTCCGCCGTAGCCAAGGCTGGTGACAACAACAGCACGGCAAGCAATGATATGGCTATTCCGCTTGCAATCCAGCGCTTTTGCATATTATTCGTTACCCGTCTCATCATTCTGACTGTTTTGCCGGCCGTTTTGTTTATTGCTGTTGTCGCAGCATTCCTTGAACATCGAGCGTATTGAACATAAGAGCTGAGGCACCTTCTCAATCACCCTGTCGACAGTGCATTCATAATGTACCGGAAGGACCTTGACGTCGCCCGAGTTTACCGTTAAAAAAGCCATCGGCGTAAGGCACATTCCCGCAACTGCCGTTCCGGCAAAGGGATATCTTCCATCCTGTTGTGAATCCATGGACGCGCCGCTTTGCTTTACAGGGGATTTTGCCCCGTACTCGCCGCCGCCCGACAGGAAGCCGAGTGAAACCTTTGAAACCGGCAGAACCATGGTTTCCCCCTCGGTCATTATGGGGGAACCTACAATGGTGTTAACATCCACCATGTTCTTGATCTGCGTCATGGACGTTTGCATTATGTTTTCAATGGGATGCATATCTTTGCCTGCCTTTCCTTACTTTGTTTTTAAAATAGACACCTATAATTTGAAGCAAACTTATGATTAATATGCCTTCCATGTTTATCCTGAACGCGTTTTTATTGAACACCGGCATGATTTCTATTTTAATTGCGTCTTTACCAACAGCGGGCAGAAGTATGCGTGCCGAATTATCCAAAACGCTTCTAAGGAGCCCTGTAAGCATGGCCGTGTAAAATGCGTTGTCAGCTATGCCTACCGTGCCTGTAACATCGAACTTTTTTATTTTCAGCCATTTCATGTTATCAAACAACCATGTTATAGCTGTCCTGCGTTTTTTGCTCTTTTTTGGAAAAATCATACTGAACGTGCCGTTCTGCCTGAACTGCATAATTCTTAGCCCGTTCATAGCGGTAAATTGAAGCTTGATAATCATGGATTTTTTGATAATTCTATAAAAAAAACATATGTCAACATAGATCCTGCATATCGATCCACGCAGGCATAGATCAATATCTATTTTTACCGGATATAGCAACCCGCATATAAGTGCAGCTATAGGCATAAGTGCCAACAGCACATACATGTTCCCTCCAGCGGTTATAACTTCGGGATTATCCGCTAACCGCAGAATTATGTTTCCCATATTAAAGCAAAAATATTTGATAGAAATGGAAATCGCTTTTTTGTTTAAAATCCAATGTCTAAAATCAGCAGCCTACACGTTTTCAACGTTCTGGTCCCCGTCGGAAACATCCCCCGTCCCCTCGGCAAACTCCGAATAATCGGGAAGATCGCATATGGAATTAAGCCCAAAGAGGCGCAGGAAAGCATCCGTTGTGCCGAAGAGGACGGGACGACCTACCGTATCCCTTCTGCCCCTTTCCTCTATTAACTTCTGCTTTAACAGCTGGCTAATGGCATATTCGCAGCGCACCCCCCTTATAGCCTCTACCTCCGCTCTGGTAGCAGGCTGCTTATAAGCTACTATCGCAAGGGTTTCAAGCATCGACTGGGAGAGCGCTTTTTCCTGCGGAGGGGCATAAAATCTGCCAACAAATTCGGAATAGCTTGGGTTGGACACCATCTGAACCGTTTCATCAGTGATGTAGATCATTACGCCGCGCTGCTGGCTGGCGTATTCAGACTGCATTTTAAACAGCAGCATGCGCACCTCAAGCTCCGTGAGCCCCATCGCCTGCCTTAGATCGCCTATATCAACTGGATCCCCCGATATGAACAAAAGGCACTCGATGCGCCCAAACAATTGCTTATCATCCAAGGTTACAGCACCCCTTCATCATAATCGCCCGCATAGTCGAGATCATATCGCTTCAGGTCAAGCGCGTACAGCATAATAGGCGCATATGGACGGTTTTGCGCGAAATGCAGCTCTCCATGAACCGCCATAGCCAGCATGGCCATAAAGGTTACTATTATCTCCATCTTCGTTGCGCCTTTGTTAAAGCAGTCTTCAAGAGCAATCTTTTTACTGTTTAATAGTTTTGCTCTCAAACGCTTTATCATATCCTCAACTGTGAATTCATCATAGCTTACGCTGTGCGCTCTATTTTCGCCTTCGTCTTCGTTCCTTGCACGCGCCAGCAATGTCTTAATAGCTGCATATAAGGCATCCGAGCTTCCTGTTTTCCAGATTATTTCGGGAGCCGGCAACGGGAATTCCTCCCTGTTGCGGCTGATAATCAACGATGCCTCCTCATGAAGCTCGGATAATCTTTTGCTTATTGCCTTAAACTGCTTGTATTCCTGAAGACGAATTATGAACTCCGCCTCCGTATCATCGTCCTCATCATTGGCGGCGGCTGGCGGACGCGGCAGCAGCGTTTTTGACTTTATATATAACAGAGTCGCCGCAGTAGCAAGAAATTCGCTCGCCACGTCCATATCAAGATCATCTATTTCATCCATGTACCGCAAATATTGCGACGTTATTTCGGATACAAAGATATCCTTAATATCTATCTCCGCCCTTTCAGTAAGGTGCAGCAAAAGATCCAGCGGCCCCTCGAACTGTCTTAAATGAATTTTATAATCCATTATTAAAACAATCCGTAGAAGGCGGCAAATACAGATGTTATAGCGTTAAAAATACCGTCTATCAATATACTAAATATCCCCGTATAACTAAGTATCAGCAAAACGATGATCAAAATCATCATTCCATAACGGTTCAGCGTCATTAAAGCCGAAGGCCCGAAATTGCGCAGTATAAATCCTTCTAATAGGTGTGAACCGTCAAGCGGCGGAATGGGGAGCAGGTTAAAGACCGCAAGCGTGATATTAATCATGACAAAACTGCTCATAAAGTACATCAATATATTTGCTATCTTATTATCAAACACAAAGATGTAGCTCCATGCGGCTTTTAAATGTAAGTCGCTAAGCCCGCCGATCTTAAATACCGCGTCCACAACGAGCACGCTTAACAAAGCAAGCGATATATTTGCTATAATTCCCGCAAGGGATACCATTATATTATCCTTTTTGGGATTTCGAAAGTTGCGCGGATTTACAGGTACGGCCCTTGCCCACCCAAAACCCACTAAAGCCACCATCAATAAACCTATTGGATCAATATGCTTTAGGGGGTTAAGAGTCATCCTGCCCATGCTGTAGGCGGTCATATCACCAGCCTTATACGCCGTATACGCATGAGCCCATTCATGAACAGAAAGCGCAATGACGAATGCCGGCAGCATATACAAAAATCCCTGAAGCCTGTCTAATATAAAATCAAACAAAGATGTCACCTCAAACCTTAATATTTAGAGAACCAGTAAGGGCAGATACATAAGCCTCTCTGTTTTATTCTGCTGAAATCAATTATACGTTAGCTAAGGAAAGTTTGCAAGTAAAGCAAATTTTCATCAATCAATGCATTTATTGTAAATATTATAGTTGCTACGGATTGATACATTAAGTGTTGCCACGATTTGCTATACTTACGCCTTTAAAGGGGGATGGGATATAAAATAAGGATAACAAATCATGAAATAGCGTAAAGTGGCGTGGATACTATGCCTTTTGCTTTTAAACGTTTGTGTCCGTAATTCCAAAACTCCGAAAGGGGCGTGCGATTGGTTCCGGCTTCCCCTGAAGCATATAAAGACGGTATAAGGCAATGTTGCGGTAATGTGGTTGTCTCCGCCATTCCCCAAAAAAGATTTCTACCGATTAGCAAATTAAAAAAGTGATTATTACAGATTGGCTTTCGTTGCTTTAACCTTCTTAATATCACATAAACAAGTACACAAGGCGCATTTATTTAATGAGGGCGCAGGCATTTCACAGTTTACGGAGACGGCCCGTTCGCTCCGAGCGTGGAAGTATGCTTAATAAGCGCGTGCCTTTCTCGCTCGAATCAGCAAAAAATCAGGTTTATGCCAATACTTTTTATATTTATATACTGGATATCGCCTCATCATTGCATCGCTCGGCAACGGTTCAAGAAGCTTTTCAATAACAAATCCGGCACTAATAAGCGCGTTCAAAACAGCTGAGAAGAAGCGGTGATATTTAATGACATTGTCCACTATCCGCGTCGTTTTTCGCTCGCCCAAATCGCTGTAATCGATTAGATTGTAATGTGTGATATTGTCTCTAGTCAAGCTGATGAAAGCAGATACAGAAAAGCCTCGAAAACACCGGAGTTTTGCGTGACAACGGCAATCGGATATAGTAAAATAGCACCTGTAAATACAGCCTGTCCGATTGCCGGAAAGGAGGCTGCGTGAGGCAATCGAGTACAAAGAAATCCCGTGATACCACCGCTGCTCTGTATGTGCGCTTGTCCTGTGACGATAACCTTGAACGCGACAGTTACAGCATCATCAATCAAAAGGCAATGCTGTCCAAATACGCTAAGGAGCGGGGGTTTACGAACCCCCGCTTTTTTGTTGACGACGGAGTCTCAGGCAGCACGTTTGCTGACGTTAGATAGCGATACTTTTAATATCCACCATATTGCGGCGGTCATGGTTGGTAATCTCGGTAGGCTGCTCGGTATCAATCTGCCCGACAAAGCTGTAATGTATCTCGATTTTCCGCGTGTTGGTTTCCCGGTCTAACTCATGTACCAAAATGCGGTCAATCAGTTCATGGACATTCTCATAGGTCAACTCTTGTATGCCGCTGTACTTGCCGACAATCTGAATAAACCTTGATATACCCCTTTTTCGCTCGGTAACGGATGCAATCTGTTTGCAGTTCGTCTATCCTTGCGGCAAGGAATTTCTTTTCGTCCTCATAGCCGGAAGTTAGAAAAACAAACCTTTCGTCCGTCAGCCTGCCTAATGCGTTGTCCTCATACAGCTTGCGGAAAAGCGTATCAAGTTCCGTCATACGCGCCTGCGCTTTGGATAACTCCTTTTGCTGCTGCATGAGCGCCCTTTTCGCTTCCCTATCACCGTACTCGGTGGCTTTGCCGATAAACTCCTGTTCATGCTCCTTTACATACCGCAAAACCCGCCGCATATCTTCAAGCACTAATTCAAGCAAGATGTTTTTGCGTATATAGTGAGAAGAACACGCCGCGCCCGATCTCGCCCGGTTGCGCCACGCCCCGCAAGAATACGAATACTTGCGCGGCTCAATGCTTACGCCCTGTTGAGAATACATCTTGTGTCCGCAATCGGCGCAGAACAGCAAGCCGGAAAAAATATCAATCTCCGCTGCCTTTGTCGGGCGGTGGCGGGTAGCGATCCGCTTTTGTGCAAGGTCAAACGTTTCCTCGTCGATTAGCGGTTCATGGGTATTGGGGAAAAGGTAGCGGTGTTCCTTGTCGTTTTTACGGGTCTTTTTCGACTTATACGATACCTTGTGCGTTTTCGCGGTAATGGTATGCCCCAAATACTCCTGCCGCCCAATATGTCGTAAAGCGTTTTATCCGGCCAGGTGTGGGGGCAATCATGGCCTTTTGGTATCTTGTCTGCCCTGTGCGCTGATAGCGTAACGCTACAATGGTCGGTACTTTATTGTCCGCAAGCCACTTTTGGATTTCGCACATCCGAATACCGCTTACAAACATAGCGAAAACCTGTTTTACAACCGGCGCGGTTGTTCGGATCGGGGATATAGCCATAGGGATATTGGCCGTTGACGCGCTCGCCTTTCTGCGCCTGCGCCTGTTTTACGGCGCGTATCTTCTTGCTTGTGTCGCGGGCGTAAAACTCGTTAAACCAGTACCGCAGAGGGGTAAACTCGTTGTCCTCTCTCGCGGTGTCAACTCCGTCGTTGATAGCGATATACCGTACTCCATTTTCGGGGAATACAATCTCTATTAACTCGCCTGTTTTCAGATAGTTTCTGTCAAGACGGGAGAGGTCTTTTGTAATGACCGTCGCCACTCGTCCGGCTTCCACTTCCTGCAACATAGCTTGAAGCCCCTCGCGCCCAAAACTCACGCCGGAAAATCCGTCGTCCACGAAAAACCGCGTATTCAAAAAATGATGTTCGTCCTCATAGCGTTGAAGTATCATCTTTTGGTGCTGTATGCTTCCGCTTTCCCCAGCCTGCATATCCTCTTGACTTAAACGGCAGTAAAGGGCGGTTATTTTATTCGACTGTAACATTTGTCCTCCTTTCCGACAGCCGAATAAACAGGTATAATGTACTGCTTATATGATACCATATCCCGCCGCCAAATGCACTACTCGGACGCGGAAAAGCCCGGTTTTCCGGGCTTTGTTTGCAAATCCTTTACAATGAGTTTTTCAATCTTTTTGTGAATTGTATCGGTTGCCTTTTCGCTCGGCAACGCCCTAACAAGATAGGTGATTTTCCCAATCCTGCGTTCTGTAATTACTTCCTGTTTTTTATCCAATAGAAAAACCTCCTTTTCCTGTATGGATAAACTGTGATTATATAAACAGGCAAAAGCGGACGGTTGTTAGCACAACGCCACGGGAGTTTCACCCCTGCTCATTTAAGGCAGCCTTACCCAATGCTTGCGACGCTCTGAACGCTCGGACTATGGCTATAAGGGAGTATCATTGTCCCGGCTGTATGTCGTCGCCCGCAAGCCGCTGCGCTTGCTCCCCGGCGCGGTGGTAATCGCTCGGCTATTCCCCTATGGGGAATAGCGTCATGGCGCACCCGCCGTTTGGCTCGGTACAGTCGGAATGTGTCCGCTTGCCGTATATGCTGCGCCGCCGTTGTCTTGCGGGCTTTCTTTGTCAAGGTGCAAAAGGCATTATCGGCCTGCAAGAGCATACCGTTTCCGATTTGCTCTTGCAGAACGACAAATAGCCCATAACGGGAAGCGTGGAAAGGGGTACACGCTCCCCACATGGGCTTAAAAGATTATCCTACACGAAAGGCCAGAGTACGGGTAATCAAGCGCACTTGCAGCCGATTACGCATTTCCTCGTCAACATAGGAATAGGAGTTTCCCGCGTCGTCTTTCAGCGTCCGAGTGCAAAGTTTGGCTATGTAACCCTCATAGTTCTTCAAGATGGCGCACATGGCTTCGGTGGCGCCGTTTGCCGCTGCGGAAATGACAGGGAACGGCAACAGATTTTCGGTTTTTCTAACGGTGTTCATCATCTGCTTTTCCCTCCAAATACTGTTTGATTTTCGCAAGCGCGGTTTTCCTGTGCCGGAAAACCGTCGTGCGTACAACATTCAGCAATGCGCCAATTTCCGCGTCGCTCATGTCCAGAAAGTAGGACAAGAGGACAATGTTACGCTTCTTTTCGGGTAGGGCGTTAAGGGCTTCGGCCAGCAGTTCGTTTTTGACGGTCACATCAAAGCCGGACACTTGAAAACGGGTATAATCGCTTTCGTACTCGTCCAATGTAAAAAGCTGGTGCAGTTCGCTTTCGCTCATTTCCGAAAAGGACACTTCGCGGGCTGCGCGTTTGGCAAGTTCGATCTGATAGTTTTTCGCCTCGCCTTTCAGCGTTTTCTTTGCCAAAGCGTCATACTGATGTTGTATGGTTTTTTTATCGGAAGAAGATAGCTCCATAGAGTTCACCTCCTTCCCGCGTGGAGTAGAGGACGGGGGTTAAGGGCTTGTCCTCTCTGCCCCTTTCGCTCCTTATCCAAGTGGAAGCAGGCTGTTTGTTGCTCTTTTCTGAAAAGAATTGAACAGAACGCAAAAAAGCGCCCGGCTGCATAAAGCAACCGGGCGCAAGGGAAATATCAACAGTTATATAATGATGTGTGTGTTCACCCTCATGGCCGGAATATCCCGACGGCGGGTAAAGGCTTTTTTTGAGAAATAGAATTGTCTGTTAGGGATAGTATTTATAACGCAGCATGTGGCAACCTCCTCTTTGCCGCCATGCTGTTAAAGTCGTCGTATGGTAAAAGCGGCGGCTTTGATTTCTCAAAACCGCCGCTTTATCGTTAGGGCGTGAAAGTAGGTCTGCTACACGACGGTTTTTTTCTTTTGCCGTCGTGCGGCAGATTGTCGATTACTTATAACATGAATATACCGATGAAGAGACCCACCGTACCATTATAGTTTTTTATTCTCCATTTCTTCGCGGAATACCTTATCGGCTTTTTCCAAAGCGGTATGATATTCACGATATGTGTTACTTAATCTCTGCATGGCAGGAATAAACACATCATTATATCCGCTTTCTTCACAAAGCGTTTTTAGTAACTCTTGTAGCCGGTATGCCGGAGATTGTTTGAATAATTTCGTCTTTTTCACCAAGTTGTACACGGACAAAGTTTTTTTGTTGTTGGAAATGTATTGTTCTGGATTTTGAATTGCTTTTTCTAAATTAGCTGTTATTTCTGCTAAAAAACGCTTATCGTAGTTTCTTGTCGCCTCGTCAATATATTCCTGCAAATCTTCCGGGATAACAAAATCCACGCGATCTAAATAATTGACAATGGTTTCAAACGCTTCTTGCTGTTCGTCAGTTGTAATAGGCTCATTTAGGTATGGGGCAAAGTGAAGCGCGATACATTTTCCGTAATATCCCGGAAAACTATCTAACATTTTTTGCAGAATGGTTTTTTTCTTTTCAAGTGTTTCCAGTTGCATACGCACATATTCCCAGTTACCGTCCTGCGCTAATTTTTGCGTTAGTTCTTGTCGTAGTTTCAAATCTTCAATTTCAAGGTCTTTTAATTGAGATACACTATGCAGCGCAATTCCTCTATGATCATTCAATGTCTTTTGGATATCCATAACGGCCAACCCCAATTTGCGTAGAACAGAAATCTTCTTTAATTGTTCTACATCATCTTGAGAAAAATTGCGGTATCCATTTTCCATAATGTAAGGGCTTATTAGCCCTTGCTCTATATAGTATTCAACCGCTTTTTTTGTCAGCCTACACTTTTTGCAAACTTCGTTTATGAGCACGATTATCACCTCCACATATAGGATAAGCTAACACCCAAGGGAACAGTCAATAGGTTTTGCAAACTTTTTTCTGAATGTGATGAGACATAACTTCATCACATTCAATGTGAGAAAATCAACACCAACAAGACGCTAACAATCAGCGTTATTAGTCCGCAGCTTAATGCAAGTATAAAACTTTGATAAGGACGCTTGCCTTTTTCCTGCTGTTTCTCAATTTCATCTAACCGCTTGCCTTCCATAAAAGCCACAATTTCTTTGTAGGTATGAATATTGTTATCTTTTTTTACTTTCTCTGTCTTGTATGCAAAGAAAAGTGAGGCTCCAAACAAAAGCCCACATGGTATAAAGGCATATATACCTATCCATAACAGCAAAGGTATGGTGGATAAAACCGTCGCTACTAAAAGGACTACAAAGACCCTGCCGTATCGGTCAAGTTTCTTCATCTCGGTTTCTCTAATTTCTTCTTTCATAATTTCAAAATCCCCTTTAATTAGTTGGTCAAGAGATATGTTGAATAGTGAACTAAGCAGTAACAAACTATGAATATCGGGGTAATTTTTCCCCGTTTCCCAATTCGAAATTGTCTGTCTGCTCACATAGACTTTTTCTGCCAATTCTTCCTGTGAAAGTTTCATATCATTTCTGTATTTCTTAATTTGTGTACCGACTTCCAATATTTTCATCTCCTTTTCCTCTTGGTGTAATATTGTATTCTCGACCTCACGAACAGTATAGCTCTCAACAAGTCTTAAAATCCACCAAAAGCCTTTTACATAGACCAACTTTGCTATGTCAAAAGCTTTTGACATAGCTTAATTCCCAAATAGGGGAACACAAATCTAATTCTCTCTTTGATAAATTACCCTCTCAGGGGAACAGCCAATAGATTCCTTTCAAACTTTTTTTCGCCGCCCGTCGGCGGGCTTTTCCGCGTCTATGGGAATGAGCCACATATAACCGATTTTTGAAACGCCGGGTATGCGGTTTCCCTCACATAATTTTTGCACTCGTCTTTCAGATATGCCCCACTTTTTCGCCGCTTCCGGGCATGACATATATTCCATAGTCTAACCGTCCTTTCGCTTCCTTTTAATGATTACGCTTAAATTATATACGGACAGCCGAATAAAAACAATGGACAGACTGTGAATAATATGCTTTATTTCAGTCAATACTATGATGTGTATACTCATATCCTGTGCGAAAGGTGAAGTGTAAAATGTAGTAGGGTGAATTGATTATGAAAAGAGAAGTCGTAAAATACGATTTTAAGGCTTTCGGGCAAGCCATAAAAGAAGCAAGAAAAGCAAAGGGCTTTTCGCGGAATAAATTAGCGGACACGCTGAACATTGCGCCGCGCTATATCGCGTCGATTGAGAACAGCGGCCAGCACCCAAGCCTGCAAATCTTTTATGAACTTGTCACCCTTTTGGATATTTCGGTCGATCAATTTTTCTTTCCGCAAAGGGAAACGGATAAATCCACACAACGGCGACAGCTTGACAGTATGCTTGACGATATGAGCAGCCGGGATTTAACGATTATCACCGCAACCGCAAAGGGAATATACGAAGCCAAAGAAGCAGAGGATTAAAGCCCTCTGCTTTTTGCTATATGGGAATGGAGCATTGCAGCCGTTGTGCTGCAATCTTTTTTTGCGCCAAAATCAAAGGAATACGCAACAAATAACGCCTTTCAAACGGGATAGGGAGTAGATAGCAAGCACAGCAAACGAGTACCCGTTTGCGATTTTTGGATTTAGGCAACCCTGCCCTAAATCTCAAAATGCTTGTTGGGAGTTTCCCAAACCCTTATACAGAAAGGCGGCGCGAAAATGGAAAACCGAAAGAGAAACATACAGATGAAGTTTTATGTTACGGAAGAAGAAAAGCGGCTGATCGACGAGAAGATGAAGCAGCTACCCATAAAGCAGTACCGGGCATACTTCCGTAAAATGGCGATAGACGGATATATCCTTGTGGTTGATCGGAGCGACACCAAAGCATATATCCGCGAATTACAGGCAATCAGCCGCAATGTCAATCAGATCGCAAAACGCTTAAACGCAGCGGGGACGGTTTACAAACAGGACATAGAAGATATTAAAGAGGCGGTGAATGAGATATGGCGGTTACAAAGACGCACCCTATTAAATCAACCTTAAAGGCCGCGATAGACTATATCTTAAATCCCGAAAAGACAGACGGGAAATTGCTTGCGTCCTCTTTCGGCTGCGGGATTGAAACCGCCGATATTGAGTTTACATGGACGCGGGAAGCGGAGGGAGAGCGCGGGACGCATTTAGGGCGACATTTGATACAGTCTTTCGCGGTGGGCGAAATCACGCCGGAAGAAGCCCACAAAATCGGTCTTGAACTTGCCAAAGAGATTTTAGGCGGCAAGTATGAGTTTGTCTTGACGACGCACATAGACAAAAATCATCTGCATAATCATCTGATTTTCAACGCGGTCAGCTTTGTCGATTACAAAAAGTACCACTCCAATAAACAAAGCTATCACTATATCCTGCGCACCAGCGACAGGATATGTAAAGAGCATGGGCTATCCATCGTCGTCCCCGGCAAGGACAAGGGAAAAAGCTATGCCGAATATACCCCCGGAAAGCAGGGCGTAAGCTACAAAATGAAACTCAAACTTGCCATTGATACCCTCATTCCGCAAGCGCCGGATTTTGAAGAACTGATAAAGCGGCTGCAAGAAATGGGCTATGAAGTCAAGCCGTGGAAATACATATCGTGCCGCGCACCGGGATAGGAGCGGTTTACAAGGCTTAAAAACACTCGGCGCGTCCTATACGGAAGAAGCGATAAAAGAGCGCATACAGGGCGTGTATGTCGCCAAGTCAAAGCCGCTGCGGGACGATAAAAAAATCCGTCTCGTTGTGGATATTGAAAACAGTATCAAGGCCGGACAGTCGGCGGGATATGAACGGTGGGCGAAGCTGCACAATCTCAAACAGGCCGCAAAAACAATGAACTTCCTAACCGAAAACAAGATAGAGTATTACAGCGATCTTGAAAGTAAGATAGCGGATAGTATGACCGCCCACGACGCGGCGGCAGTTAAGGAAGTAGAGCAGCGTATGTCGGATTTATCGCTTCTTATCAAGCATACCACCACATACAGACAGTTAAAGCCGATTTACAAGTAATGCAAGAAGTCGCCGGACAAGAAAAAGTATCTGCGGGGGCAGGAAAGCGAAATTATCCTGTTTGAAGCTTCAGCAAAGGCATTAAAAGAAATGCAGATAAATAAGCTGCCCGATCTCGCCGCGCTGCGCAAGGAATACAGCAGCTTAACCGACAGGAAAAGTAAATTGTATGAAGATTATCGGCAAGTAAAAAAGCAAATGCAGGAATACGGCGTTGTCAAAAAGAATGCAGACAGTATTCTTTACCCGTCACAAAGCAAGGCGCAGGAATAGGAACGATAAGAGAAAACTCATTTTCTAACTTTATTTAATTTCTCGCGGGTTTTCTCTTTTGGTTTTGTCATGGTTGGTCGCTCCTTTCTATCTATCGGCATAGAAAAAGGACAGTCGATTTTCACGGCTGCCCTTTTGGGTAAGTATATAATTGTGAAAGGTTAGTTTTCTTCAAACTTTTGAATATCTCCGTAATCTTTAAGCTTACTATTTTCAAAAGCCTGTTGAAAATTATCATTATCCGAAAATAACACATTTCCGCTGGAAGTCAATGGCAACATACAACTATCAGCTTTAAGTGTTTCTGCTGGATTGTCTATTAAAACTATCAGCGGTTTTTTTGCCTCTATCGGTTCTGCTGCTCCAAGAGTTACATTTACGGGAAATGCAAGCAGACCGCTGCCTTCATATTCATATAACCCTGTTCCTTCTGGCAATACATTTCCGTCATTTGTTAATATCGGCATTTGACTGTCTAAAAATGCTTGCATATCTTTTGACAGATTACTATACTCTATAGGTTTTAATTTTCCAGAATTACCAAAACGTTCAATCCATTGAGGATTTGTAAGCACTAAATGGTCATAATCCCCCAGTTCAGTAGAAAGTTCAATAGCACTATCTATTACAAAGGAGAGAAGCACATTGTCCTCTTGATCAGATAACAGTTTGCTTCCGGCAGCTATCAGTTCTTCATCTTCACATACCGTATCTATGTCAGTATATGATATAAAATTGATTCCTGTCATGTCATATTCGGAAAGTTTATTTGCATTTCTGCACCCGGTCAAACCCAGCATAAGTACTAATGCAAATATGATTATAATTTTATGTTTCATAAATACTCCATTTTCTATTCATTACTCGGTTACTCGAAAAGTATATCACAAGATTATGAACAAATCTATATTATTTTAGCCTGGCGGCGACGTTGTTCTCTCTGGCATATCGCCGCGCAGCTTCCCGGCGTTCTTCGTTGTATGGGAATGACGGGATGTAAGTGGAATGTTAGGGGCTGAAAAAGCCCGCATTTCTGCGGCTTCCAGCGCATGAAAACGGCATAGGCGATAAAGAATATTCAAACCTCAAAAAACGGCTTTCTAAATGTCCACGCAAGGGGGATATTGAATTGAAATATGACGGGTATTATACGGAAATGGTCTTTTACTCAACTTGATAGGACAGTTAGCGCCTTTTATAAAAGCAGAAAAAAATATTTATTAAATATTGATGATTTTCTAAAGGCTTTTATAGGTGGCCGATTAAGCCATAGAGAAGAAGAACGCATTTTCAATCTACTTTATAAAAAGAAAGATATTGGTAGTTTGAAATATTTTGAAGCGTTTAGAAGTGCTTTTTCTCAATACTACAAAGCCCATAATGCAAGTATTGAATATTGGTTAGGAGTAGATCTATTTAAGGAGAATATTTGTGGTTATGATTATCCTTTAATAAAAAGTATCTTTCCAAGCGTTTATAATGTTTGGCACGAATTGGTGATGGACTACTTTGATTTTGTCAAGGTTTCTAATCTCATAAATAGCTTTAATCATTCAGTTGCCGCTGTATTATCTGAAAAGGCAACTATATACACTACAAACTTTGACAGATTAACCGAAAGTTAAAATCCTAATCATTTACATGGTACTTTTGTTGAAAACATCAAGAGATTTGATGAATTGATTTTCTCTTGGATTGATTATAAGACATTTTACTACAAGTGCCTATGGGGTTGGAATGGCGTTGGGAAACTGAATTATATTAAGAAAAACACCAAGACATGAGAGTTTTTTTAATTTTGATTTTTCTTTAGTCCCGATATTGCTATTAGTAATCTGCTGATATATGGCGTTGGGTTTCAAACCTCCGGGTATATGAATGAGTTGTCTAATGCTATGCCTAAATACAAACTACCTACCTTTGGTGGAATAATAGACGAACATATTTTAATAAGGCTCAATGGTCTACAAACGCAAGGGCAATTAGAGAATATAACCTTTTCATACTATTCTGATTGTGATTTATTGCATTATCAGCAACTTTCTGATTGTTTCGGTTTGAAAAATGTTAGTTATATCAAATCAACATCTTTTGACTTTTTTATATCACGATAAAAAGTAGCAAGGGGCGCAGCGACCATTCTCGGTCGCTGCGCCCCTTGCTTTGTTATGGGTTTATTTGTCTGTAAGATGAAACTGCTCATCGGAAAACTCGTTGCCCGTCATGGCCTACATATACCGTATTTTTTGGCCGTACTCTCAAAGCCTTTGATATTGTCCTTTGTAATCTCGATATTGGAAACGACCGCGTTCTGCTGCGCAAGCTGCCGCAAGGTTTGTTTCCCATGCGGGGTACGACCTTTTTGATATTGCTTCAAAAACTGCCGGATAGCTTTTTGTAATGCCTGTTCGGTCAGTTTCACCGTTCCTTTTCCCACTTTGACGGATAGGGCAACAACCTTTTGGGTGATTTCCTCTTGTAAGCTATATCAACTCCTTTCCCCGCATAGCGCGGTTAATATTCGCTGCCGTACAAATCGTGATTGACTTCTGCGGTGTAGAAATGCCCCATTGTTAAGGGCGCGGAAAACAGCGTTTTCAGCATATATGCCCGAATGTTGTAAACTTTGGTTGTGTTCTTGTCGATACGCTCAAAGACATACTCGATATGGTATTGCCCCATTTTCATAATGCGGCTTTTCACCAATTCTGCGGGGTACTTCTCGCCGCCGACTTTGATATACTTTGCTGTGCTGCATACCGTTTCAAGCATGAGTTCGACAATTTCATCTACCCGTTCCGGGTCAAATTGAGAACATAGCGCGTCGTACTCGATATTCTCTTTGATGATGTCCCTGTAAACCTCAACCGCGCTGTTCCCGTCAATCCTGTCTATCCCGCCGAATGGCGGCGCGTCCTCCGGCTCTGCCGGATAGATTGATTGATTGTTATTTGATACATCAGTAATTATTTTTTCTTTCTTTGATATATCTTTATTTAATTGCATTGGATTTTCCAACACCAGACTGTTTTCGTTCTCCGCTATGGGCTTTTCCTGCGGCTGTTAATATATGGTGTACTCGATAGGGGGGCTTTGCCTTTCTCGTCGCGCCCCTGCTGGCGGGTGATATATCCCGCCCGTTCCAGTCCCCATGCCGCCGTTCTGATTGCGTCGATACTCTCTTTGTTGATAAGGGATAACCCTTTTAAGGTATAATCCCAATCCTCCGGCAAGGACAGCATTTGCGACAATAAGCCCTTTGCTTTCAGCGTCAAATCCTTGTTTCTCAAATGGTGGTTGCTCATAATCGTGTAACCCTGCCGTTTTTCAACGCGGAATACTACGGTCAATTTCATCACTCTTTTTTCTGCGTAGTCGTGGACAATTAGAATGCCATTTTTGCCGGTTTAGGTATAAAGTATCGTCCCTGCCGTTTTCGCGTCCGCAAGGCCGCGTGATACAAGGCTTTTTGTCCTCTACTTGTCCACGCTCCTATCTGTTTTCGGGCATAAAAAGCGGCGTTCCTATCTTCCAAAAAGGGAAGTAGTAAACGCCTCGTGTGTGCGTATTCAGTTTTCGTACATTTCCTGTTTGTTCGCTGTCCGTAAAACCATTGATTTTACTTGTTTTTTCCTGCTATCGCTATCTAACCTCATTATTCGATAGACCCGGTTGGAATGAGATGATAGGGCTTGCAGAAACGGGAAAGGTAAAAACTGTTATCGTCTTTCGACAGGCTGTGGCGTGGCGTTTTCCTTGCAGAGTGCAAGAAGCATCTGCCCTACATCGGCTTTTTCGGTGTAAGCCATGCCCTTTAAGGTCATCGGGTAGAGATTATCCTCGCCCTGCGGCTTGTGCTGATTTAGGAGGACTACATCTTTTTCATAGCCTGTGATGCGTTCCTCATAGTCCTTTATCTCTTTTGGATAGTATTTAATAATCCTGTCCTCAAGGTCGTAGCGTTCGCTGAAATAGCTCTGCTTCAGCACACGGAGCTTTGAAACCTGTATATCCAAGTCCATCTTTCCCTTGAAACGGACACCGCCTGTAACAAAGAATCTTGACCTCGGCAAATGATAGAGCCGCCTCGTCCACATCTTCAGCGAAGCGAACAGGGCTTTTGCTCGTCATTATCAGGCTGATGAATTTCTGCTTTGACTCCACCAACTAATAGAGGTAGGCATCGGTCTGCTCGGTGACATAGCGGTAGACCTCAATTTCTGGGAACATATTGTCCTGCCGTTCAATGCGCTCCTGCCGCCGTTCAAGGTCGCTTTTCGGCGTTTTCGGCTCTAAAACCTTGCCGGATATGCAATATAGCAACTTCCCGCATATACCGTTGATATACCCTGTATTCCACGCTCAGTACCGCATTCGAAATCAGGTAGGTCGGTTTTGCCGGCGCTAGGGTTCAAATCCCTACATCTCCGCGGCCCAACCGTTTTTTCATGTTTCTTGAGCCTGACATTCGGATGTTACTATCTGGTTGCATACAAATTTGTATTAGGTACGCAGCTGAATCTTACAGCGGGAATTCCGCTGAGCGGGTTCCTGTACAAATCACAAGCTAATCTTATTTCTCTTCTTGGCAGCAGGCGATACCGGCCTTCAATATCAAAGCTCCTTTTGGGGCTGCGGTATTTTTGTGTTCGATTAGCTAACTAGATAGTCGAATGGTTCACACAGTAGATTTTGTCTTTATATTGGCTTGGTAGCTATGGCTTACTGTCTGATGCGCGGATAATTGTTTACAATTCCGCTGTCATCACTTAAGTCATTGACTATTAGTAAAATATTGGTTAGTATATACATAATTTTGCTGTATGGATACGGAAAGGGCGCAGATATATGGACATATTTATTAGAGAATATCATGCTGCCGATTGGCCCCGTATGATGGAAATTCACGATAAAGCGCGAATGGATGAGCTGTGTTTAGCAGGCTTAACCGAGGCTTTTGTACCGCTTTCCCAAGCGGCGTTTAACGAGGGTCTATTTGATTATACAATCTATGTTGCCTTAGCGGACGAAATAGTGGCGGGATTTGTAGCGTACTCCCGCGACGAGCTCGCTTGGCTATATGTCGACCCGGCGTTGGCGCGCCGCGGAATAGGACGTCTTCTTGTTAAACATGTTATCCAAAGCGCTGCAATAAGGCCCCTTTGTGTTGAGGTGCTGGCAGGAAATGATCCCGCAATCAGCTTATATAGATCAATGGGCTTTGCAACAACTGAAATACGTTCTGGAAGGATGCCCGGCAATGAATCGTTCCGTGTGTCGGCCTGCTTTATGCAGATGGAATAGTTATTACGCCTGTTTGAACCGACGACACGCCTAAAGCTATTGTTATGAATCATTCGCAAAAGCATCCTACCATATAATTTTATAGTGATATGCTTAAAAGCAGGTCAAAAGCATAGGGCCTGCTTTTAAGCGTATTCATAATTATCTATTCATAATTCAACGACAAATAATACTCGCCATTGTTGCCGCTATTCGACAATACCATATCATACGTCTTTCCAAACTCAGCGTCCCATTTTATTAGATCTCCGGCGCCTACCTCCCTGCCACCCTTTAAAATAACAAAGGTTTCAATCCCAAAACCCTCTAGCTCTTCGTTGGGCAAAAAAGCCTCTTTCGGAATAGCGTTGCAAATTATGTCTCCCTTTTTGAAGGCTACGTCCATTTCAGGTGTACATGAGGCAATATGTCCACCCACTGCCTTATTTCCTAGGTAATATTCAATATGTACTCCATATATGTCTGAATTACATGTGTTGTGTATGTTTACAACTATTTCATCCGGGTCTGCGGCTGTGAATCCGTCGTTATGTATGTACCGGCATGAGCAGCACAATGCAATTACCAGCACAATCACTAAAAATGTAATTCGCTTCATTCTATTCTCCTTTTAAAAGGTATTATAACATATTCTGCTTCTTTCAGGTACGGCATCTTTGTTAAGTGTTAGATTTTACGCGTAAAGATCCTTTTATCTTCTGCAAATCTGCTTAAAGATTGGTGCAAATATGAGGATTTGTCAATGCCAATTTTATCTCGAAAAACCTCTAGAAATAATCGGGCAAGAAAATTGGTTCGTAAGCGAGCTGTCCATGAATCTGCATCCGTCCCTGTCTGATTTGTACCTTCTGCCGATTGGGGTTTGTGCTATTATCCATAATCAGCCTCATCACTAATGCGCCAAAATGTCTTAAAATCGTGGGTCTGCAAGCTTTTTAGGGTAAAAGGTAGTAATTTAAGCATCTATGTTGATAACGCCGTATTGCTGTGTTAAAATAGAATAGATTTTAATTGCCTGAAAGGAATGGTGATTTATATGCCTGAAATAAGGATATTCGCGGGCAATAGTTCAAGGGGTTTTGCAGAAAAGATGTGCAGCTTTCTGGGTATCAAGCTCGGCGAATCTTCGACAATCAAGTTCTCTGACAAAAATATATTTGTCAGAGTCGACGAATCTATACGCAACAGCGATGTCTTCATCGTTCAATCGATAGGCAAAAGCCCTAACGACGAACTGGTGGAGCTTCTTTTTTGGATAGATGCGTTTAAGCGCGCAAGCGCCAGTTCCGTTACCGCGATTATACCTTATTTTGGATATGCCAAAGGTGATAAAAAAGACGAGCCGCGTGTTAGCATCAGGGCCCGCGTCTGTGCTGACTGTATCGAAACAGTGGGCGCCGACCGCGTAATAACCATGGATCTTCATAGCGCTCAGGTTCAAGGGTTTTTTACAAAACCAGTCGATCACCTATATGGACAAAAGCTTCTATGCGAATACGCCCGCCGCATGGGCATAGTTGACGACGAGCTTGTAATCGTGTCCCCTGACGCTGGATTCGCAAAACGCGCGCGTTTGTTTGCGACTGAGCTTGACCGTCCTGTTGCAATAGGCGATAAAGTACGTACCGCCCATGACGAAAATGCAAAGGTACTTGAAATTATAGGCGATGTTAAGGGCAAGAATTGCCTGGTTGTCGATGATTTCACCATATCCGGCGGAACGATTTCCGATGTGGCTCATGGGTTGAAGGATAAAGGCGCTAAGGATGTATACGCATTTCTGTCACATGTGGTGCTAAATGAAGCAGGCGTCCAGAAGATTGAGCAAAGCCCGATAAAAACGCTCGTTTCAACCGATACGGTTGAATGCCCCGCTATCAAAAATTCAAGCAAAATAAAGATAATCTCAGCCGCCCCGCTATTTGCCCAGGCCGTTTATACAATACATGAGCGACAGCCCATGAGCTACATGTTTGGTCATCTGTCGGACAAGCTTTTTGAGATGAGCTTTTCAGAACAGCTGTCAATGTTTGAGGACAGTAAGGAAGAGGGTTAATAGTTGTTTAAAGATTAAAAGGACATCACGCGTGATGTCCTTTTTGTGTTATATGTTTTTACTCAAATATGATTTATAATCTATATACTGGCACTCTTTTAAAGGGTTCATATATACATCTAAGCTGTTCCGAGCAGTTTCAAATGAATAGCTTAGCAGTTCAATTAAAGGACATTGTTGATAATTGGAGGCAAGAATTCTAAATATTTTCGTCATTTATTCTTTGAATTTTTTGTCTTTATTTGTAATATTTATTGCACTTTTCTAGTATACATAATAATATGTTAATATATAATTTAAGGAGGGAATCAGAAATGAAAAGACTGTCTCAAACCATTCTTATTATGATGGCCTTTCTGTTGCTGCTTGTTTCGGCAGGCTGTCATCAGAAGCAAACCTATGCGGTGTATAGTCCAGGAGATACGATTACGGATGAGAGCGGCAATGTCGTCGCTATCGTCTTGAACGAAGAACTGAATTATTCAACTCAGACGGACGCCCTCTGGATGCCGCCAAAAATCTATAAGGATAATGGTATCATCTTTACAGGCACTGTGCTTAGGCATGATGAGGTTGAAATCGGCGACGGATGGAAGTATTATTCGATGTTTACCGTTAAAATTACCGGCGTTGTTGCGGACTCTACAGACAGCTCTCTAAAATCAGGGGATATAGTCAAGGTTTCAAATCCAATCTCATCCCGCCGCCTCGAGCAGGGTCAAAGTGATAGCCTGCTGCCCGCCAATTCGGTTGAATGTATGTTCTTCGCATGGAAATCAGACGACAGCCTGTATAGCGCGTTTGATTATATGACGGGTGATCCGTTCTCAATCGCATTGAAGATAGGCGATAGCTACGCTGTCAGCGGCGCGCTTGGGCCTAAGCCCGCTGGAACCAATTTGCTTCCCCTTTCGAATACTACTCTCAAGGAGCTTTTGGATTCAGCAAGCGGCAGCTTTAAAACTACCGCCAATCATTTCGTGAACCTATACAAAAACTCAGGATGCGAGCTTGTAAAGGCAAATTATAATGACGATTGGGCGACTTCATCTATGTACATCATTTCAGAGGAAGCGCTTATTAGTTCAATTAATGAGTATATGCCCGATAATTGGAGGTAAACCACCTATAAACAAGTGCTAATTTTAAGTAATTTTGTCTAGTTTTGTAACACATGTTGATTTCTATCTGTATACATTATACTATATAATTAGTTCGTAAAGGAGGTAAAATTTATGAAACAGTTAAAGACTATATGTCCCCTTTTGCTGATTTTGCTATTATTTTTAGTGGCGGCAGGATGCTCCAATCCGCAATCATATGAGGTGTATAAGCCTCGGGATCAAATCTTGAGTGAAGACGGAAGCCTGCAGGCAACCGTTGTAAAGGAAGACCTTGATTCAGTGATATACTCAAGTTCCCTGTGGATGGAACCAAGCCTGTACAAGGATAACGGCATAATATTTTCGGGTGTTGTTTTGAAGCATAATGAGGTTATGCTGCATCCGGGCGGCCAATATTATACCATGTATACCGTTAGGGTTACCGGCGTTGTGGCGAGCGCCTCAGCCACCAGCCTTGGGGTTGGCGATATAGTTACAGTATCCAATGCCCAATCGTCAAGGCGCTATGAGGAGGATGCCCTTGTTCCCACTGAATCCATCGAATGCCTTTTCATTGCCGCGGTTTCTTCCCACCCATTTTACAGCGCGTTTGACTATCTTAGCGGCGACCCGTTCTCCATGGCGCTCAAAGTGGGGGACAGCTTTGCGGTTCATGAATCTTTAGAAAGAGTAGGACTCCTCACGCTTTCAGATGAAAGCCTTGCTAAGGCCCTGCAATATAGGAGGCAAAAGGGAGAAGCGTTTAAAGCGGCTTGCGATGAGTTCGTTCGAGCGTATATAAATTCCGAAAGTGAGTTGGTCAAAAAGAGTTTTGAGTCCACATCAGCCAAAACGTGGATGATGATGATCGGTGAAGACGAGCTTTACGAACAGATTAGATCTTCAATGCCGTCCGGCTGGAGGTAAATAGCGATGATTAAACAAAGGATAATATCGCTAGCAGTAGCGTTTTTGTTGGTAGTTTGTTTTGTTCCCGTTGTGAAATCATTGAGCATACAGACATTCTCTACCGATTCCACAACAGGGTGGACTGTAAGCGGCTGGGATCACATTGGGAGCAAAAACATTACATATACTTATGGACCTTTATTCTCCGATTATGGTTATAATGAAAATCTTTCAAGCGCCCTAGCCTTATGGGGTAGCAGCTATATAACGATGTCACTGAGTACTACCAGTCCAAACCTTATAACACTGGATACCACAACGCCGCCTGGATCCTCAGTAGGCGACCCTTCGTACGCATATGTTCAAGTCTTCTCGGTTAACGGCAGTAACCACATAACAAAGTGGCGAATGACAATTTTACATAACAACATTAAAAGCCTTGGCACTACTGGCATAAACAAGGTGCTAGCCCATGAAATCGGCCATATTGCGGGCCTTGACCATGTAGAAAACGCCAGCAGTATAATGAACCGGTATTACAGCTCCTCTATGGGCGTGCGTACGCAGGACAGGCGCGGCATGGAGGTATGTACCCATCAGCACACGCACAGCGGCTCATACAGCAAAGCGTATGAACCATACTCCGCAAACGGGCATAAAACGCGCTGAAACTATTGCAAGGCATACTCTCTTGACGTACATGTGTTTGTAAACAAGCGCTGCAAATTCTGCGGGCTGGGTCAGGGGATATCCCCATACTCTTTTGAACAATATAAGCTTAATTATTTACGCAATGCGGCAAGTGATAGATAATACCTCCTATTAAGCAAGCTTTAAAAAGTCCCGCAGGCCTTCTGCGGGACTTGAGTTTATTGTTTAGTCCGCCAAGTAAGTTCCTTACTCGTCGTCTTCCTCATCCTTCTTAGCCTGCTCTATTATCTTCTGGGCTATGTTCGCGGGAACGTCCTCATAGCGTACAAACTCCATCTTAAAGGAGCCGCGGGCCTGGGTCATGGAGCGGAGGTCTGTCGCGTAGTTAAACATCTCTGAAAGCGGAGCCTCCGCAATTACCTCCGTGCCCTCGGACGTTGGATTGGTTCCTATTACACGTCCGCGTCGCCGGTTCATATCTCCCATTATATCCCCCATGTACTCGTCCGGCACGAGAACGTCATAGCGGTAGATCGGCTCAGTCAATACCGGGCTGGCCTTGGCGCATGCCGCCTTATAAGAAAGCCTGGCGGCGGATTTAAACGCTACTTCCTTGGAGTCGACTGGATGGTATTTGCCATCATAAAGCGTAGCCTTAACGCCCTTCATCGGATATCCCGCAAGAACTCCGCGCTGCATGGCCTCCTTCAGCCCTTTTTCAACGGCAGGTATAAATTCCTTTGGCACAACGCCGCCAACGATAGCGTTTACAAACTCGAAGTCTCCCTCCGCAAGCGGCTCAAACCGCATCTGTACTACACCAAACTGCCCCGCTCCTCCGGATTGTTTTTTATGCTTTCCTTCCGCTTCCGCCATAGAGCGTATTGTCTCACGATATGGCACCTTAGGATCGTTGAGCTGGGCCTCGACTTTAAACTTGTTCTTCAGTTTGGCGCACGTTACCTCAATATGGGCCTTGCCCAATCCACAAAGAAGCACGTCGCCCGTTTCCGCGTTCTTTTCCAGGGTTATCGTCGGATCCTCCTCTTTAAGCCTGTTGAGCCCGGAAATTATCTTATCCTCCTCGCCCTGCTTCTTGGCGGTTACAGCCTGGAATATACAGGGTTTTGGGAACTCAAGCTCAGCAAATACGACTGGCGCGGAGCTATCGCATAGCGTATCGCCGGTATTTGTAAACTGAAGCTTAGCCATCGCGCCGATGTCCCCTGCCTCTACCTTATCCACAGTTATCAGGTTCTTTCCTCGCATCATATAAACCGTGCCTTGCTTTTCACTCTTTTCGGCATTGGAATTATAGGGGGCTACAGAGGTGGAAAGCGTACCTGAATATACTCTCATGAGCGAAATCTTTCCTACGAACGGGTCTGCAACGGTTTTCATTATCTGGGCTGCAAACTTGCCCTGGATCAGATCGCACGGCTCGCCGGTTTTCGCATTTACCGAAGCGCGCGGCTTTGCCGTATCCGCTGTGGGCATATAATGTATAAGATTATCCATAAGGGTTGTAACGCCAACATTTGGCTGTGCCGCACAGCAGCATACAGGCGTGACAATTCCTTCCCTTACGCCCGCGCATAAGCCCGCTATAATTTCATCTTGGCTTAACGCGCCCTCGTCAAAGTATTTCACCATTAGTTCTTCATCGCTCTCGGCAGCCGCCTCGGTAAGCGCTTCCCTCAGCTCCTCTGCGCGCGCCTTCAGGGCGCTGGGTATGGCAACCTCTTTAACGCCCTTTCCATCAAACATATTTGCCGTCATTGTGGTGAGGTCAACATAGCCTTTAAACGCTCCGCCTTCCATTATTGGAAGCTGAATCGGTACAACCGATGGGCCAAACTTTTCTATCAAGGCGTCCATCGCCTTGTCAAAATTGGCGTTTTCCCTGTCCATTTGATTTATTACTATCATCCTTGGCTTGTCGGTTTTTTTGCACATAGCCATCGCCTTTTCAGTACCAACCACAGGACCTGAAACCGCTCCGACAACTATCAGCGAAGAGTCGGCAAGCGCCATGGCTTCAACGACCTCTCCGTAAAAATCAAAGCCGCCGGGGGTGTCAATAATATTAATCTTGGTATTCTTCCATTCATAAGGCGCCACGGCCATGCTTATCGAAACCGTACGCTTGACCTCCTCCGGATCATAGTCCGTCGTCGTCGTTCCATCCTCCACGCGCCCCATGCGGTCTAGAAGCCCTGCATTGTAAAGCATAGCTTCCGTAAGCGTTGTCTTGCCCTCTCCGCCATGTCCAAACAGGCCAATATTGCGGATTTCCTTCGCGGTATAAGATTTCATTTAAAACGTTCCCCCTATATAGGATAATTTAACATAAGTTAACAAACGGCTTATAAAACGCCACATAATATTTTAACAGCATAAATGCCCGTTGTAAACGGCTTTTACTAAATAAATGGAAGCAACGGCATTATATCAAATTTTCGTTTAAATAAAAATATGTACTATGCACGTCACGTATAACTCCGATTTGAATATAAAAATTACGTGACAATATTGATCGCTGAAACTTATCATTACGCCTATTATATGGTATACTAATATTTAAGTGTTTAAGAAAGGAGGAACATTTCCATGGACTGGAGACAGGAATTAAAACACAACATTACAACAGCGGAAGAGTTACGCATGCATATCCCAATGTCAGACGAGGAGTTTGCCGCTGTTAAACAAGTATCATCAACATATCCCATGTCAATACCTCTTTACTATCTTGCATTGATAGATAAGGACGATCCACAGGATCCAATCAGGAAAATGTGTGTGCCCGCCGCCCTTGAAGCCGATTCATCAGGGCGTACGGATACCAGCGGCGAGACCAGCAATACGGTTATGAACGGGCTTCAACACAAATACAGCAAAACCGCGATGGTGCTTTCCACAAATATCTGCGCCATGTATTGCAGGCACTGCTTCAGGAAGCGTATGGTAGGCATTTCTGATGACGAGACTGCTAAAATGCTTTCGAATATATCTGAATATATTGGAAAGACAAAGTGTATTGACAACGTGCTGTTATCAGGCGGGGATTCCCTGCTGAACAGTAATTGGATTATCGACCAGATGCTGTCGGATTTAACTGCAATGGATCACCTCAATCTTATAAGGTTTGGAACACGAATTCCGGTTGTCATGCCTTCAAGAATATATGGAGATCAGGAGCTTCTCAAGCTATTGAGGAAGCATACTGAAAAAAAGCAGCTATATGTTGTAACCCAGTTTAACCACCCCCATGAGTTTACCGATGAATCATACCGTGCCGTCAGAGCCTTACGCGATTGCGGGGTTGTAATAAGCAATCAAACGGTCCTTCTGCGCGGAGTCAATGACAAGCCCGAAACGCTTTCAGGGCTTATGAATTGCCTTACAAGGTTTGGCGTGGTTCCCTATTACGTATTTCAGTGCAGGCCTGTATTAGGGGTAAAGGAACGCTTTCAGGTTCCTTTGTTAAGCGCTGTGGATATTATTGAAGACGCAAAAGCCATGCTTAACGGTCATGCAAAAAGGTTTAAATATGTAATGTCACATGAGACTGGCAAGCTTGAAATATTAGCAAGGCTGGGCCAGGACAAAATTCTGCTGAAATATCATCAGGCGAAATCTCCCGATAACGCCGGAAGGATACTTACAATCAAATTGGATAGCGACCAATGCTGGATAGATGAAATAATTAATCAATGATACCACAAAGCGGCGAATTTTGATCGCCGCTTAATTAATAAGCCGGCAAAAGCATAATCTAGTATTTTAAAAGGGAATTAAACATCAATAAGCAGAATGCCCTCCCGCTGTATTTCCAAGGCATATTCAGTTTTCTATCCACAAACCGGAAACAGCCTCCAAATAAATCGACACAACCGCCAATGGGATTGAATAATGACGCATCGCTGCAGTCGGGTTTGGCAGCTTGCCGCGAATATTCAACCTTCATTCTATCCTTCCACTTTTTAGGTTTAAAGCTGATATAAACAGGCCAAAGCAGCGGGTTCCCCCCAAATTGAACCGCCCGGTAAGGTCCCATAAATCTCCGCATAGCGAAATTAGGCGCTTTTTACCCATGATAAAAATAAAGATCGTTGAGTTGATTTTTATCCGCTGGCTATATTGGATGCGTCAAGCATAACGTGAGCCGGCTTTTATGGATTACTATTGGTTAAACCCCATAAGCCTTAACATACTGGATATTATAATTTAAATAAACAACGATTAATACCTCCCCGCCAGTACTTTTAAGGATATGGTTTTACATTGCAGCAATATACCTATATTTTTTCAGCCATTTATACAAATATATTAATCGATGAGGTCCTATATTGCGTTGACACTGTTGACATGCGATGATAAAATATTATACTGCATCAGCATTGGTATACTGCGCGTGTTATGCGTTTTTGTACCATTATATTTGCCTGGAAGTATAGAAAATCAGCAAACTGGGTATTACTTTCAGGTGAGGTAATGCCTTCCTGTTCAGGTAATGTCTGACGCAGCGGTATAATGGGCGCTTCCTCGCAGTTGCATTGTTATAGTGTACATGATTCAGCATTGGGCTGAAGACTGTGTAGACGGCGCGCTTGTACGCCAAAAAGCTTTGACATGGTGAAAACCACAAACATCAGTTAGGAGTGAACGCGATGGTGCATGAGGTGCAGTTGGGTAGACGAACGAGGATGAGCTATTCCCAGATATCCGAAGTTCTCGACATGCCCGACCTGATTGAGGTACAAAAGAACTCATACAGGAGGTTTGTAAACGAGGATCTTATGGAGGCGCTAAGGGACGCCTCACCTATTACCGACCACGCAGCCAAGCTGCTTTTGGAGTTTGTAGGCTACAAGATAGATGCCGACAATCCCAAATACAGCGTTGAAGAATGCAAGAACCGGGATGTTACATACTCTGCGCCGCTGAGGGTACACGTCCGCCTTATCAACAGAGAAACGGGCGCGCTCATCGATGAAAAAGATGTGTTTATGGGTGATTTCCCGCTTATGACCGAGCAGGGGACATTTATATACAATGGGGCCGAACGCGTAATCGTAAGCCAGCTGGTCCGCTCACCGGGCGCATACTACGACATGACCATTGATAAGGTGGGAAAACGCCTGTTTTCCGCCCAGATCATCCCCAACAGGGGCGCGTGGCTAGAATACGAAACCGACAGCAATGAAATATTGTATGTTAAGATTGACCGCCAGCGCAAGCTGTTTATAACCACCTTGCTGCGCGCTATAGGCTATGGAACCGACGCGCAAATTGTTGAACTCCTGGGCGAAGAGGAACGGCTACTCAACACTTTGGAAAAGGACACCGCGAAGTCTGAGGAAGACGGACTTATAGAGATTTATAAAAGGCAAAGGCCAGGGGAACCGCCTACGAGCGAAAGCGCCCGCAACCTAATGAAGACGCTTTTCTTTGACAAGCGCTATGACCTAGCACGAGTCGGCAGATATAAGTTTAACAAAAAGCTGTGCCTGTCCGCCAGAATCGCGGGATACACAGCCGCCGAGCATGTAATTGATCCTAACACCGGTGAAATCCTCGTTGAGGAGGGCGCGGAAATCAGCCGTGACGCCGCGTTAAACATTGAGAACGCAGGCGTTCGCGGTATATATGTATATGCGGAAGATAAACGCGTCCGCATTGTTGGAAACTGGTTTGTCGATGCGGCGTGCCATCTTCCCTTTGATCCCGCCGAAGCCGGAATAAACGAAAAGGTGCACTACCCCACCCTTATGGACCTGCTGTCCTCAGCTCAGGACATGGATGCTGACGCTCTTAAGGCCCATATAAGGGCGAATATTAACGAGCTTATACCCCGCCACATCGTAGCTGACGATATGGTGGCGTCCGTCAGCTATCTGATTGGGATGAATTACGGCATCGGCAAGGCCGACGATATAGACCATCTTGGAAACAGGCGGATCAGATCCGTCGGCGAGCTGCTTCAAAATCATATTAGAATCGGCCTTACGAGGCTTGAGCGCACGGTAAAGGAGCGCATGTCTGTGCAGGATATGGATTCCGCCACGCCTGGCAATCTCATCAATCCCAGGCCCGTGGCCGCCTCAATTAAGGAGTTCTTTGGCTCGTCCCAGCTGTCACAGTTCATGGACCAGACCAACCCCCTTGCAGAGCTTACCCACAAGCGCCGTCTCAGCGCTCTTGGCCAGGGCGGTCTTAACCGCGACAGGGCCACCTTTGAGGTGCGCGACGTTCACTATTCCCACTATGGGCGTATGTGCCCGATAGAAACGCCGGAAGGGCCCAATATTGGTCTGATCAACTCCCTGTCAACCTATGCCCGCATAAACGAGTATGGCTTTATTGAATCGCCTTACCGTATTGTTGACGCAAAGGGCAAGCGCATACTCGACGACGTAGTATACCTGACGGCCGACGAGGAGGAGGACTGCATAGTGGCCCAGGCCAACGAGCCTCTAATAGTAAACGATGATGGTACTTCCTGGTTCGCCAAGGACCGCGTTGTAGCCAGATACCGCGACCAAATAATCGAAGTGCCGAGCTCTGAGGTGCACTATATGGACGTATCGCCAAAGCAGCTGATATCGGTTGCTACGGCTATGATACCCTTCCTTGAGAATGACGACGCAAACAGGGCCCTAATGGGGTCTAACATGCAGCGTCAGGCGGTTCCGCTGCTAAAGCCTGAGGCCCCTATTGTAGGGACAGGTATGGAATATAAGGCCGCTCATGATTCGGGCGTGGTTGTCCTGGCAAATGAAAGCGGCACGGTTAAGCGCGTAAGCGCCCGCAATATTATCATAGCCGACGACGCTGGTAAAGAGCATGAGTACAGGCTGATAAAGTTTAGGCGTTCCAACCAGGGAACCTGCATAAACCAGCGTCCCATCGTCTCTGAAGGCGACAGGGTCGCTAAAGGCGACGTCATCGCCGACGGAACCTCAACGGAGCAGGGCGAAATCGCCCTGGGCCGGAACATACTGATTGGATTTATGCCGTGGGAAGGCTATAACTATGAGGACGCCGTACTCATCAGCGAAGAACTGGTGCGAAACGACGTATTTACATCCATACATATAGAAAAACACGAGCTTGAGGCCAGGGATACCAAGCTTGGCCAGGAGGAAATAACGCGTGACATTCCAAATATAGGCGACGACGCGCTGAAAGACCTTGACGAACGGGGAATTATCCGCATTGGCGCCGAGGTGCACACGGGCGATATCCTCGTTGGAAAGGTGACGCCAAAGGGCGAAACCGAGCTTACGGCCGAAGAAAAGCTGCTGCGTGCAATCTTTGGTGAAAAGGCCCGCGAAGTAAGGGATACGTCGCTTAGGGTTCCGCATGGTGAAGACGGAATTGTCGTAGACGTTAAGGTATTTACACGTGAAAACAAGGATGAGCTGTCGCCCGGGGTAAACGAGCTTGTGCGCGTTTACATTGCGCAAAAACGCAAGATCTCTGTTGGCGACAAGATGGCTGGCCGCCATGGAAACAAGGGCGTTATATCGCGTATCCTTCCTCCTGAAGACATGCCGTTTCTGCCGGACGGCACACCGCTACAAATCGTTCTAAACCCGCTGGGAGTACCGTCGCGTATGAACATAGGGCAGGTACTGGAGCTTCATTTAGGACGCGCAGCAAAGGAGCGCGGATGGCATATAGCAACGCCGGTTTTTGACGGAGCGACTGAAAAGGATATAGCGGAATGTCTTAGGATGGCAGGATGTGACGAAGACGGCAAAACGTATCTGTACGACGGCAGAACGGGCGAACGGTTTGAAAACCGCGTTTCCGTAGGCTATATGTACTATTTAAAACTAGCTCACCTTGTAGACGACAAGATCCATGCCAGAAGCACCGGCCCGTACTCGCTGGTAACCCAGCAGCCCCTCGGCGGAAAGGCCCAGTTCGGAGGCCAGCGCTTTGGCGAGATGGAGGTGTGGGCTTTGGAGGCTTACGGCGCCGCCAATACGCTGCAGGAAATTCTGACGGTAAAGAGCGACGATGTAATCGGCCGTGTAAAAACCTACGAAGCCATTGTCAAAGGCGAAAACGTACCGGAGCCTGGCGTACCTGAATCGTTTAAGGTTCTGATTAGGGAACTTCAATCGCTTGCGCTTGATATAAAGGTTCTGACCGACACCCGTGAGGAAATCGAAATCGATGATATGATGGAGGCGGAAGAACCCGTAGCGTTTAAAACAGAACTGCCAGATCTGGATAAAGCCGAGGATATACTGCCGGCTAAGTTTGGAGGTTTTTCTGAGTTCGACGAGTTCGAGGACGACGAATTTGAAGACGACCTTGAGGATAATAACGAGGGCCTGGCAGATGATGAAACCGACCCCTCCTCACAGTTTGAATTTGGAGATGATTTTATAATAGAAGGCAATGAACCGGATGACAACCTTGACGGAGAATAAGCCAAACGCATACTGCTGAAGGGAGAGAAACGCTTTGTTCGAGCTTACTAATTTCGACGCTATACAAATAGGCCTTGCGTCACCTGAAAAAATAATTGAGTGGTCTCACGGTGAGGTTAAAAAGCCTGAAACAATAAATTATAGGACGCTCAAGCCCGAGAAGGACGGGCTGTTCTGCGAACGCATATTTGGACCAACGAAGGACTGGGAATGCCACTGCGGACGCTATAAGCGGATACAGCATAAGGGCGTTATCTGCGACAAGTGCGGAGTTGAGGTGACAAAATCCAAGGTCCGCCGTGAGCGTATGGGCCACATACAGCTTGCGGCCCCGGTTTCGCATATCTGGTATTTCCGCGGAACCCCGAGCAGGATGAAAATGCTTTTGGATATGTCTCCAAAATCGCTTGAACAGGTCATATATTTTGCAAAGTATGTGGTGCTTGATCCTGGCGATACCGATATACCGCATAAAAAGCTCATGACTGAGATGGAATACCGCCGTGAGGCAGCCCGCGTGGCGCCAAAGAGGTTCCGCGTAGGCATGGGCGCTGAGGCAATTAAGGAGCTGCTTCAGAAGCTCGACCTTCAAAAACTGGCTGAAGATCTCCGCACGGAGATAAGCAAAGCTTCCGCTCAGAGCCAAAAGCGCGCCAACGCAGTTAAGCGTCTTGAGGTGGTTGAAGCGTTTATTAAGAGCGGCAATAAGCCAGAATGGATGATACTGGACGTCATCCCCGTTATTCCTCCCGACTTGCGGCCAATGGTACAGCTTGACGGCGGGAGGTTCGCCGCAAGCGATCTTAACGACCTTTACCGCCGCGTGATCAGCCGCAACAACAGGCTTAAGAAGCTGCTTGAAATTCATGCTCCGGACATCGTTGTAAGAAATGAGAAGCGTATGCTCCAGGAAGCGGTGGACGCGCTTATAGACAACGGCAAGCGCACCCGCGCTGTTACAGGCGCAAACAACCGGCCGCTAAAGTCCCTTTCAGAACTTTTGCGCGGAAAGCAAGGGCGTTTTCGGCAGAACCTTCTAGGAAAGCGCGTAGACTACTCTGGCCGTTCGGTAATTGTAGTAGGGCCGGAATTGAAGATGTATCAGTGCGGACTGCCTAAGGAGATGGCGCTTGAGCTGTTTAAGCCGTTTGTAATGAAAAAGCTGGTGGAGAACGATCCCCAGACCAACATAAAGAGCGCAAAACGCAAGATAGAACGCGTAAGCAAGGAAGTATGGGACGCCCTGGAGGAGGTTATAAAGGACCATCCGGTGCTTCTCAACCGCGCTCCGACCCTGCACCGGCTTGGTATACAGGCCTTTGAGCCGGTGCTGGTGGAAGGCAGGGCGCTTAAGCTTCATCCTCTGGTATGTCCAGCATATAACGCTGACTTTGATGGGGACCAGATGGCCGTACATGTGCCTCTATCCGTTGAGGCTCAGGCTGAGGCGCGTTTTCTGATGCTTGCTTCAAACAACATACTTAAACCCCAGGACGGCAAGCCTGTGGTAAGCCCAACGCAGGACATGGTAATGGGCTGCTATTACCTTACCCTGCAGCGCGACGGCGATAAGGGCGAAGGCAAAGCGTTTTCCTCCGAGGACGAAGCGCTGATGGCATATCAAAGCGGCGACGTAACGCTTCACGCTAAGATAAAAGTACGCATTCAGCGGGAAATCGACGGCGAGATCCGCAGCAAGGTTATAAGCACCTCTGTGGGCAGGCTTATATTCAACGGAGCTATTCCTCAGGATCTCGGATTTGTCGACAGGTCTCTGCCTGAAAATGCGTTCAAGCTTGAGATAGATGAAAAGGTAACCAAGAAGACGCTGGCGGCCATAGTCGATTGCTGCTACCGCAGGCACGGAGCAACTTCTACGTCGAATATGCTTGATAATATCAAGAGCCTAGGGTTTAAATATTCCACCAAAGGTGGAATAACCGTAGGCTATAGGGATATAATCGTACCCGAGCAGAAAAAGCAGATGCTCGCCGATGCGGAAGACAGGGTCATAGAAATTGAGGATATGTATATGATGGGCGTTATCACCGCAAAGGAACGCCGTGAGCACATCATTAAGATCTGGGAGCAGGCCACCAAAAACGTAACCGACGCCCTGATGAACAGCCTTGACGAATGGAACCCGATTTACATGATGGCGAACTCCGGCGCCCGCGGAAGCACCAACCAGATACGCCAGCTTGCCGGCATGCGTGGACTTATGGCTGATCCCAGTGGTCAGATTATTGAAGTTCCAATTCGCTCCAACTTTAGAGAAGGCCTTACGGTTCTTGAGTTTTTCGTTTCATCGCATGGCGCAAGGAAAGGGCTTGCCGATACCGCCCTCAGAACCGCGGACTCTGGTTATCTCACCAGGCGTCTCGTCGATGTCTCTCAGGATGTAATCATACGTGAGGACGACTGTTTTAAGCTTAGAAACGACAGCACTAAGGGAATACGCGTGGAGGCGATAAAGGACGGCGATAGGATTATCGAACCTCTAGGCGACAGAATTCTTGGCCGTTATACGGCCGAGCCGGTCTGTCATCCTGAAACCGGTGAGCAAATAATTGGGGCAAACGAGCTTATCACCTATGAGCTGCGCAATATTATAATCGCGGCTGGTGTTGAGAGCGTTGTCTGCCGCACTGTATTCACATGCAGAAGCGAGCACGGCGTATGTGCAAAATGCTATGGCGTCAACCTGGCTACCGGCCACCCTGTAAATATCGGCGAAGCCGTGGGAATAATAGCGGCCCAGGCTATCGGAGAGCCTGGAACGCAGCTGACGATGCGTACGTTCCACACCGGCGGCGTCGCGTCGGCTGATGATATAACGCAGGGTCTCCCCCGCGTTGAGGAAATATTCGAAGCCAGAAAGCCTAAGGGCCTGGCTGTGATATCCCAAATTGCCGGCACTGTACACATACAGACCGGAAAGAAGACCGAAGCTGTAATAACAAACGAGAGTGAAACCGAAAAATACCTTATACCGTTTGGTTCTAAACTCAAGGTTGCCGACGGCGACTTTGTGGCGGCCGGAGACGAGCTTACCGAAGGCTCTGTAAATCCCCATGAGATACTAAGCATTAAGGGCGTTAATCAGGTCCAGTCCTATATGCTTAAAGAGGTTCAGAGCGTATACCGCGACCAGGGCGTTGAAATCGCCGATAAGCACATTGAGATAATTATCAGGCAGATGCTGCGCAAGGTCCAGGTGACCAATGCCGGAGATACCCAGTTGCTTCCTGGCGAGCTTATAGATATATTCCGCTTTGAACAGGAGAACAGCAGGGTTATTGGGGCGGAGGGCCAGCCTGCCGAGTCAAAGCGCAAGCTTATGGGCATTACCAAGGCCGCGCTCGCTACCGACTCATTCCTTTCCGCGGCGTCATTCCAGGAAACGACCCGAGTTCTTACCGAGGCCGCTACGAAGGGAAAGGTGGACCCGCTTGTTGGTCTGAAGGAAAATGTAATAATCGGCAAGCTCATTCCGGCTGGAATCGGACTCAAGCGCTACCGCAACATTGATATACAGATGGAAAGCAATGTGCGCGATAATGCAGCAATAGACCATCAAGTTCATGCCGAACGCATCCTCTCCGACAGCGACGAGGACTATGCGGCCCTTGCCGCGGAGGCTGCCGGCCAGCCGGATAGGCCGTCGTTCTCCGATCTTACCGCGCTTGAGCCAATGGAGCTTACCGAGATGCCGGAGATGAACGCCTTTTAGCTTATGTGTGTTTTAGTCATTAGGAGGCAAAGTGGAAAACAGATATACAAACGAAGACTGTCCGCTAAGGGGCGGAGACGACTGCAGGCTTCTTAACATGCCCGGGTGCAATGAATGCCCTGTAAACAAATTGCCCCGTGAGGAAAAGGTCAAGGCTGGCAGGGAGCTTCGCGATACGGCTATACTCATGCCGATAGAACTGGTGCGTAGTGCAGCGGAAAGCTCCCACTGCCTATTATGCAACGACGATGTAAAGCGCAAGCGTACCTGTTACGCCGTTGCTGATTTAGGGCATAAGCATCCCAATCCGGATAACAGCAGCGGTATCTCAAAGGGCGGCCTTCTGGTGCCGGTTCAGATAGCCTCTTGTAGCCAATGCAAGCGCAATTTTACGCTTGCCAGCTATCTTCCGGACGCCCTGGCATTGCTTATCACAGGTATAGCGCTTGTATTGTTAAGCATCCGCAGCATTAGGGAGCCGCTTATGGCGGTGCTTACAGCCTTGCCGCTGATAGTATTTATTATCGCCTGTATACTGGCGGTAACCGTTCGCTATACGCTTAGACGCTGCCTGGTCAAGAAGCTCGGTAAAAGTACCAAGTTTAAGATATCAGACATCGGCATAATTTCCCGTATGTACGGCAATGGCTGGTTTGAACTGTATGGCAGCAACCGCGTCATCTCAAAGGTGTACTTTAACGACGCGCCCCTTTCAAAGGGGCCGTATACCGCGTATATCCGTGAATCCAACGATGGACCCGCCGACATAAAACTTAACCAAAGCATAGAAGAATAGAGATTAAGCTAAATCTAACCCCGTTTGGCATCTGTCAGACGGGTTCTTTATTTTATTGCCGCGTTAAGCTCACCGCTTACGCATGCGCAAGGTGTAATTTTGGCCGTACACGCCGCCCAAAATTACGAATTTTGATAATTGCCTCCGGCGGCTTAGAACCTTTTTTGCAAAAAAGGTTCTAAGAA